>JASHSD010000129.1 GCA_030036985.1 Bryobacteraceae bacterium | reverse complement strand
TAGCTGTGAACGCAGGAGCGGCGAATTCCGAAAACGTAGTACGCGCCGACAGCGAAAAGGGGATTGGCTTGGGTATCCAGGACAGCCTCGTTTTGGCGTTCTTTTCCGTTGCCTATGAAAGCGCCGTGGTTCTCCTGCGAGTCCGATCCCGGCTGACCCGAGGTAGAGACGGTGATCAACGCACTCAGTATCGACGTTGAGGAGTACTTTCATCCCAGTGAATTGGGAATTCCTCCGGACGTGGCCCGGTGGCGTTCGATGCCTTCCCACGTGGTGGAGCAGACTCGCGAGGTTCTCGATATCCTCGACCGTCACTCCGTTTCCGCCACGTTTTTTATCCTGGGCTGGGTGGCGGAACAACAACCCGAGCTTATTCGTCAGATCCAGCGGGCCGGCCACGAAATCGCGTGCCATAGCTACGCTCACCGTCTGGTTTACGACCTGACGCCGGCCAAATTCCGCGAAGACACCAGCAAGGCGGTTCGCGCGATCGCCGACGCGTGTGGCGTTGTGCCGACTGCGTACCGGGCGCCAAGCTATTCCATCACAGAGCGTTCTTTCTGGGCTTTGGAGATTCTCGCAGAGTGCGGATTTACGCGCGATTCGAGCATCTATCCCATTGCGCATGATCGCTACGGGATCCGGGGCTTCCACCGGTTCGCGCAGCAGATTCCCACGCCCTCGGGACCGATTTATGAGATCCCGATGGCGACGGCCAAACTCAGCCGGACGAGGGTCGCTCCCGTCGCCGGAGGAGGGTATCTGCGATTGCTCCCATACGCATACACCGCGGCCGGCCTCCGCAAGCTTAATCAGGAAGAGCAGCGCCCTGCCTGTTGCTACTTTCACCCGTGGGAACTCGACCCTGAAGTGCCCCGCCTTACCCGGAGCCGCGTATCAAGCTGGCGAACTTATCACGGGATTACGGGAATGGCGCGGAAGCTGGAGCGCCTTCTTGGCGATTTCCGGTTTTCGACCTTGAGCGCAGCCTTTCCCCTGGCACTTGAGGCCCGCCCCAAGGCACTGGCAGTCGGCGCCTGACCAATCTTCTGGTTCAGACACCGGCGACGTAGTTGACGTAGTTAGAGATGAGCCAGAGCCGCTCGCGCCAGAGCTGCATCCGGAGATTTTGGATCCAACGTAGCAGCGCTCAGGAAATTCTGACGAGCCTCCTTCAGGTTCCCGAGCTTCCACTCCGCCATCCCCAGTTGATACTGAAATGTCGGGTTTTTCTGATCTTTCTCGACCGATTGTTTCAGGTATTCCATCGCAGTCCTGAAGACACCTTTCTTGTAATAAACCCACCCGATCGTGTCAGTGACCTGCGGGTTGTCGTAAAGCTTCTCCTTGGCCTGCTGGGCCAGTTTCAGCGCCAGATCGATATTGCCGCCGTGTTCGGTGAGCACCCACGCCAGGTTGTTTTTTGCCAGGGCATTATCGCCATCCAGCTGCAAAGTATGCTCATACGCATTGCGGGCATCATCCCAGCGCTGGAGCTTCTCGAAAATAGTGCCGCTTTGGAACCATAAGTTCGAATCGCCGGGGTGCTGCCGTGTCGCCGCCGAGAGCAGACGCCCGGCTTCGTCCCCGCGGTTTTCGCCGGCATAGCTGTCCGCCAGTATCACTGTGGCCGTTGTCTCGCCCGGCGCCAAACTGAGCGCCGTTTGCAGAACCGGGATCGCCGCCGCGCGGTTCTTCTCCGACAGAAATACCTGGCCTAGTTCCTGATAGAGGAGAGCTTCGCGGGGATGGCTCTTAATCTCATTCTGGAGAAACGCTACGGCTTCCTCGGGCTGCTTCGCGACAAAATATCCGAGCACAACGCTTTCCAGAAGCGACTTCGACTGGGGCTGAAGATCCCAAGCCTGACGGAACTCCTGCCGCGCCCCGGCGAGGTTCTGATGACTCAGATAGACTACGCCGGAGAGTTGATGCGCCTCGGCACTGCCTGGCGTGCGCGCCAGCACCGCCTTCAGCACCTTCTCGGCCGTCTGAAAGTCTCCCTTCCTGAGTAGTGACTGGCAATAGAGCAGCATGGATTCCGTGTCCTGGGGATTGCCTGACGCCACCCTTCGGGACTCCGCCAGAGCCTGGTCTATCCGGCCGGTAGCGCTGTCCAGCTTCGCAAGGCTGGTGAGCGCAGTCTGATAATCGGGTTTATAGCGGAGAGCGGTCTGCAGTTCCTGCCTGGCATCCTGAAGATCGCCTTTCTGAATGTGCGCCTGGGCCAGCCAATAGTGCAACGCTGCGGAATCCTGTTGATATTTGGCGGCCTGGTTGAATTCAGCCAACGCATTGTCAATGCTGCCGCCGGCCAGGAACAGCCTGCCTTTGAACAGGTGCCCGTAGCTGTCTTTCGGATCCTGCTTCAGAAGAGCATTATTCAGGCTCTCGGCTGTCGTACGATCATTCAGATTCAGATGAACCTCAATCAGCCTATGAAGGATGTTCGGATCATTTTTGTGCTGTTGAAGCAGGCTCTCCAGTTCGGTTTTGGCCCGTGGCCAGTCGCCGATTCTCACGTAGAAATCGGCCACAGTTGCCCAATATTTGGGATCGCCAGCATGGGACGACTGGATTCTTCTCGCCACCGCTTCTGCCTGCGCATATTTTTTCAGGCCTTCGTAATATCCAGCCTGGGCCTCCAGCACGGTGATATTGTTATTGCTTATCCGGAGCGCCTGAGTAAACAACGGTTCCGC
This sequence comes from Bryobacteraceae bacterium, assembly GCA_030036985.1. Taxonomy (GTDB): domain Bacteria; phylum Acidobacteriota; class Terriglobia; order Bryobacterales; family Bryobacteraceae; genus BOG-234. The sequence continues at coordinate 13,317 of JASHSD010000129.1, read as the reverse complement.
CTCGTCGGGCCGCCGCGCCGAGATCAGAAATTTGATCAATGCCAGATATGCCGGAATCGAGCGTGGGTTCTTTTCCAACGCGAGTCTGTAGTAATGCTCCGCAGCCGGGAGATCGTTAGCCGCTTTCTTCAGCGATGCCAACTCCACCAGTGCGCCGACTTGGTTGGGCTGAATCTCCAGAACGTGGTTAAGCGTCCCCTCAGCGTCGGAAAACTTCCTCTGCTGGGCTTGAAGCGCGGCCAGACTCAGCAGAGTTTCGATATCGTCGGGCGAGTGGGCGAGTATGACCTGGTACTCATTGGCGGCTTCGGTGAGCTTTCCACTCAGACGGTAAAGCCGGGCCAAGCCTCGGTGAGAAGGCAGATAATCCGGTTTGGCGGCGACTGCCTGCTGCAGAAGCGAATAGGCTTTCGGATAGTCTCTCTGCCTGAATTGGATCTCAGCAAGGACATTGGCAGCTTCCGCGAATTTCGGATCGATCTGAAGAGCATTCTGGAATTGAATCGCCGCTTTCCGGATGTTGCCCTTCTTGAGATAATCCAAGCCCGCATTGTAGAACTTCTGTTTTCGGACATTCGGATCCCTGCTGCACGAGGACAGCACAAGGGCGCAAATCAAAAGAACCAAGAGCGCGCGAGCGCGACCACTCAAAAACCGAGTCATCATTTGATTTTCTTCACGACCAGTATGGCACTTTAAAGTCCACAACAGTTTTCAAAACAAAGGCGGGGTGGTACTGCCAGTAAAGCAGTACCACCCCGCGGTCAAATCGGGTGCTTTGGTGAAAATCAGGATGTCTTGCGCAGCTTCCCGGTCAGCAGCACGACCAAGGTGCCGAACAGAGCGATTCCGGCCGGCTCAGGTACGGGGGAGGCGTCGGTAGTAACGGTGACAGAGAGATTGTCCAGACCTATCGCAGCCGGCCAGTCAATGAAATCCAGTTCCGCGACCCCGGCGCTGCCGGCGTCGATCGAGTCCCCGGCTGTCCAGGTTCCGATGTACTGTGAACTGGTCTCGTCGCTGTGAGATCCGCTGTTTGGTGAATGAACGCTGCTGCCGTCCGATCCGGTCGTGCTTGGCGTGACACCTGTCTGAGTACCGTCAGTGCCGAAGGAGGTAACGAGAGAATCTACTCCGGTCGTGTTGGTCCCGGCCTCAAAGGTCATGTCCGGGGGACTCGTGCAGTTTCCAAGGCCGGACTGGCACGGAAATATTTCGTAAGCGAAACTGTTGATGGTGAGCGTTTCGTTGGTCAACCCCGAAAACTGCAAGGTTATCTGGTTCGAAACCTGACTGCTGCTGTTATTAACGTTGGAGAGGAAATCGGTGTATGATGACCCCGGCGTAGCACTGTTGCTCGTAGCATTACTGGTGTCGCCCAGCGTTGTGGACTGACCGCCGCTGCCCGGTCCAACGACATGATTCTCGCCGTTGTACGTTGTATCGGTCACGGCACCCTGTGAGTAACCGTTGTTGGACGCACCCGACACACTCACCGCGCTTGTCGGAAGGGTGACGCTACAGCCCGAACATCCGGCCGCCTGGAGCACGTCAGTCATGTAGGTCGCAATCTGTGCTGACGAAGCGCTCGCCCCTAATGCGGCGACGCCGTCTTGAGCTCCGAAATTCCCGAAATTCACCGTTACGCTTCCCGCGAATGCGGAAGTACTCAAAGCCAGAAACAATCCAAGGCCCAGTACTGGTAGTTTCACCTTTTGCACCGTTCTCCTCCTGAGATTTTCTACGTTAGCTTCACTTGACGCGCGAGCCATTTTGCATTTTTGAGTCCAAACCCAAGTTATTTAGATAGAAGGAGTTCGGATCAGTCCCGGACAGACTGCAATCCTGAAACAGGGAACCAAAAGAAAATTAATTTCGCGTCAGGCCGGATTCCCGTTCGGAGTTCTCGAAAGGGGCATCGGGAACGACGCCGCAGTTCGACGCCAGGTTGCCGTCGCAGCCGATAACATCGTAGTCCTCCATCAGACAGGCGATCCCGTACTTGCCGCAGGCGCTGCTCTTCTCCACTCTCTCTACCCGGACACGGCATTCGAGGTGGCTCGCTCCGCATCCGGAATCGGCCGTAGGGATGTATACCGTGCAAGACAACAGCTCTCCTGCCGTGAATGGGATATGCGAAAGGCAATAGAAGCCGTCGCTGCTCAGGTTTTCGGTAACCGTTTCGGATGATCCCTCTCCGGATCGATTACGGGACAATATAATCCGCCAACGAACGGGAGTGCGAGCGCGTTTTCGTCGCTCAGCCTGAGCGGGTATCGAGGCGTCCACCTTTCCGTTGCCGGCGAGCGATTCCATTCGATTCATCAATGGTGAAGTGCCCGCAGCACATTCGTTGCCATCAGGCAGAGGAATCCAACACCGAGACGTTGAGGTCAACCGCCTGAGCCGCATGGAACAACGGCTTCAGTCCGTCCTTATATAAACAGGTCGTGAAAGAGAGGCTTTGCGACCGTGGGCCGGCGGGATTCGGCGCTACTACCCAAACGCAATCGTATTCGGCGCGGTACAAAGTCCTCAAGACTTGCGCCAGTCGGGCCAAAAAATGTCCCTGAATGAAGACCTAGTACCAACTTTTTGGCAGTACCAATTTTTGGTACTTGACTGCATTTGCCCAGGCCGATACGCTGGGGATCTCATGCTAACCAAAGGCATCGCAGACTCTCTGACGGATTCGGAAAATAGGTGAGTGTGACATTTCTACGGCTCGGGTTGCAAAAAATCGGAAACACCTTTGATCGCCGGAAATCCGAGCGTCGGCTATCCCAGGTGCGGTTGGTTTTGAATGATTCCCGGCGAGCGTACGAACTGCCAGGCAGGAATGATTCCGGCTCGACAGGGTTCGATTCAACGCTGCCTTTCGGAGGCGACCTTGACTGCCGCTCGATTTGAAGTCGCACCTGTCGAAATCAGTTTGCGCTCGGCGGACCCTGCGCTGAAGAGGCTGCTGGGGGAGATCCTGGGCGAGATCCGGGATTTCCGATGTGTTCTGAAGGTCGTGAGTCCCTCTGAGATTCCGGGAGCGACAGATCTTTGCCTCTGGGACTGCGACGCGGGACGCCCTCTTCCGATAAAGGCCGGGTTCCGCGAATCCCGGCATCTTTTCCTCGTGAACCCCGGCGACGTTGCTGAATTCCGGGAGATCATCGGCGCTGCGACGATTATCCTGAAGCCGGTCGCGCGCGAGACTCTGCGGTCGGCTCTGAGTCTGGCTGTCGCGTCACATCAGGATCGCGTTGCGTCGGCGGCATCCCTCCGAGAGCAACGAGATGATCTGCTTCAGAGTCTGATTCAGACCAGCCTCCACGTTCAGGATCACGACCATGAAAGGGCCTCGTTTGTCGGGCGCGCGGCGCATGACTTTCGGGCGCCCGCGACCGTAATCGACGGCTACTGCGGCCTCCTCCTTGGAGAGCATCCCGGTCCTCTGAACGAGACGCAGAAGGAGGTTCTCCAGCGGATGCAGGTCAGCGCCCGGCGTTTGTCACGGATGGCGAGCGCGATGTTCGCTCTGAGCTTCGGGAGAAATGCGAGACCTCCGCAGGAACTGGTCGAGAACGATGTCAGAGACTGCATTGAGCGGGCGCTGCAGGAAATCATGACATTTGCGGACGAGAAACGGATCACCATCAATGCTGAGCTGGCGCCCTGCGACTTTCCGCTCTTCTTCGACCGAGTCCAGATTGAGCAGGTGCTGATTAATATTCTGGGCAATTCGTGCAAGTTCAGTCCGAGGGCCGGGGTCATCTCAGTTTTCGGATATACGTCCACCTGGGAGTCGTCTCGCGCGGGATCACTTGCCGGGCGGCGGCACGGGGCGCAAACTGATCCCACCTGCTATCGCATTGACATCCAGGACTCGGGAACTCCTATTCCCAGCGAGCATCTGCAAAGGATTTTCGAGGAATACACATATTCCGACGGCGGCCGGGACCGTTCGGACGGCGGACTGGGCCTCGCAGTTACCCGCATCATCATGACCCAGCATGAGGGCCATGTCTGGGCTGAAAACACCGCGAACGGCCCCCGGTTCTCCGTGGTCCTGCCCCGGCGCAGCGGGGTGAAAAGCAGTTCCTTGTCATAAGCGAGTCAGCAACTACTAACTAACTACATCGAATCGGATAATCACGAATGCTTGTTCCCAAGAATAGCGGCACTGTTTTAGTTGGCGATGATGAGATGGAAGTACGCGGCTACCTGGAGATGGCTCTCAGGTGTCTTGGCTACACGGTGGAGTTCGCTCAGGACGGCCCGGAGGTACTGGCCTGCCTGCAATCTTCGAGAGCTGAAATCTCCGCGGTGCTTATAGACCACACGATGCCGAACTGCGGTGCTGAAATTCTCAGAGAAATTCGTCGGCTGACCGACGTTCCCGTGATCATCGTCTCGGCGACTCCCTCAACGCCCGACATCGTTACCGCGATGAAGAACGGCGCCACGGATTTTCTGGGCAAACCCGTCAACCTGGACGATCTGCGCCGCGCTTTTACCCGGGCGCTCGAGCGGAAGACCGGCGACGTCCCCGCTGTTCGGAACGCGGCGCCAGTGACGGGAACCTTCGTCGGCAAAAGCCCGCGCATGCAGGAAATCCATGCGTCGATTGCCCAGATCGGCTGGTCGGAAGCGCCGGTCCTGATTCAGGGGGAGACAGGAAGCGGCAAAGAGGTGATTGCGCGGGAATTGCACGCACAATCGCCCAGAAGCAGCAAGCCTTTCGTCAAGCTCAACTGTGCCGCACTTCCTTCGGAACTGGTCGAGAGCGAGTTGTTCGGCTACGAACGCGGCGCCTTCACCGGCGCATTCCAGAAAAAGGCCGGGATGTTTGAGGTCGCCGACGGAGGAACGATCCTCCTTGACGAGATCGGCGACATGGATGTGCGCCTTCAGGCGAAATTACTACAGGTGCTTCAGGACCACGAGTTCCACCGTATTGGGGGAAGGACAGCGATCAAAGTAGACGTCCGGGTCATGGCCGCGACACACTGCGATCTGGAGAAGGGGATAGCCGACCGTAACTTTCGCGAAGACCTCTATTACCGCCTGAACGTCATCAACGTTCATGTTCCGCCGCTGCGTGAGCGTCCGGAAGACATCGTCGCTCTGGCTGAGTTCATTCTCAATAAAAACGCACAGGGCGCGAATCTCGTAACCATATCGGGAAAATTGCGGGAGGCCATGTCGCTGTACCGCTGGCCCGGCAATGTCCGGGAACTGGAAAATGTGATGCGCAGGCTGCTGGTGCTGCGGGATCCGGACCTGATAGCTCATCACCTCATGGCGAAGACGAATCGCAGCGCGGCGCCAATCCCGCCTGCCGTCGCAGTCCACAGCGTTCCAAGAGCGCCGGAGACTTCAGCGTCGGTTCTTGAGCAGGTGACAAAAGCGAAGAACAAAGCCGAGACCGAAGCTATCCTGGCAGCCCTTCAGGCAACGCGCTGGAATCGAAAACAGGCGGCGCTGCTGCTGCAGGTCGACTATAAGGCCCTCCTTTATAAGATGAAGAAACTGGGCGTGGAAGAGCAGTCGGACGATTTCGCGGCGACCGGCAACCCGCCCTCCCGAGCTATGGCGGCAGCGGGCGGGCGAATATAGAAGCAATTCGGCGGAGCCGTTCAAGATACTTCAGATGTTCCGGTTCGGTGAATAGTGGACTCACACTCCCTGAGTTACACTCAGCCGCTTCTTTTCCTGTTTTTCATCGTGACCGGGGTTGGCCTGGTTCGGTTACCTCGCAGCAAAGGCAAACGGCTGGTCTGCTGCGGAGTGGCCGGCCTGTTCCTCGTGTCCTGGCCACCGGCTGACTGGTTATTCTCCCGTCCACTGGTGGCGCAATACCCGGTGCGTCCGTTCGCACCCGCAACGCCGCTGCAGGCTCTTGTCGTGCTGGGGGAAAACGTTGAGCCTCCAGACCGCGAAGAGCCGTATCCCGTACCGGGAACCAACACCTACCGGCGCTGCGAACAGGCAATCTGGATTTATCAACAATATGGGCCGCTACCCATTCTGGTGTCGGGTGGCCGGACCTCGCGCCGGTATCCGACGATCGCCGACACCATGAGCGGGCTCCTGCAAAGGGGTGGAATTCCGGAAGATATGATCTGGACAGAGGATCGCTCCCGTTCAACCTACGAGAACGCGCTCTACAGCAGCATGATCCTGCAGAAGCACGGTATTTCGCGTATCGCACTGATTGTTGACGTCGTCAGCATGCCAAGGGCTGCCGCCTGTTTCCGCAAATTCGGAATCGACGTTACACCGGCCCCGTGCGATTTTCGCACCCTCGGACCGTGGCAGGACGAACTGCTTCCCAACTGGATCGCCGTTCGGCGAAATGAAGACACGTTGCACGAAATCCTCGGGTTGGCGTGGTACAAGCTTCGAGGCCGGATTTAGCCCAACTTTCGTTGCAAGAGTCTATAAGAACGTTGCACCCGTTTTCCAGCGTTCTCCACCCATTCCGTCCAGGTGCGCAGCGTAATGCAGGGAACCTGCGGGAAACACCTCTTTCTGCGGGTCGGCCGGGTCAGTGAGTGCGCAGCTTTCGGGCAGGAGCGTTCCGCCAGTGCGCCCGAAGCGGATCGCCTGCGCCTGAAATCGCGACAGCTCCCGATCGCAAAGCCTTCCCATTAATTGGGCCTGTCTACCGGTTCTGTTCAAACCCGGGAACCAGTCTCCTGTCGCGAAATGTCGGGAACGAGCCCAATCAGTTGAGTTCCTTCCTGGATGTCGTCGAAATCCATGCAAACGTGCAGTTTTCTTTTGAGTCTGCCCCACAATCTCGGCCACAGTCCCAAAAGGCCAGACTCGCTCATTAGTCTAATACTTTCTAAGTTTTTGAAATAAGTGCTGTGAAACTCTAAACAGGCCCTTTCCTCTGTCTGTCGAGCTTATGGCGGTCAGATTGCTCATAGCTTATAGAATTCAGAAGGGACAGGGATCAAACCAGTGAAGCTTTCCAAATTATCGATATTGTCCATTGCGGTGATTTTTTGCAGCGGCGCCGCGCTTGCCGACGATGACTTGAACCTGGGTGGCCAATATAATACCGTTACCCTCAACGAGAATGGCACCGCCGTAAGCGTAGGCAGTGGCCCAATTATGCCGAGCACCTTGGATGGGAATACGCTGGCCTGGGTTTATTGCGTTGGCCTTTTTACGGACGTGTATGTCCCCGACGATTACCCTGACAGCATTGTTACCAACAACGGCGTGGCGGACGGATCCCTCATAAACAACGCCGGTGAAATCGCGTGGTTGCTGGATACTTACGCTGGCGCCGCGGTGGGGAATACAACTCTTGAGGATGCACTACAGGTGGCCATCTGGACCGTCGAGTACGACTCCCCGACTGCTTCAGGCCCGGGTGCAGGTGAGACGCCGGTCACCGGGACTCCGGGACAGGGTTATTACTCCCAATATGAAAGTGATCTCGCAGCGGTTGGTTTCGGTACCTCCTCCCCAAATACCGCCTCTCTAGCCAGTGTTAACTGGCTGACTCCTGAGACCAGCCCCACAGGCGCCCCTACCTCGTATCAGGCTCTCGTGGCGCCTCTAATCGCCGGACAAACAGATGTCTCACCTGTGCCCGAACCGACGAGCGTTCTACTTTTCGGAACGATGGTGCTCCTCATCGTGAGCGCGCTGAAGCGGAAGAAGTTCGGCGCCGGCCGGTAAAGGTTTCGCCGGAAGCGCACCGGGTAACGGCACGCGTCGAACGGCGCGTGCTGTTCCCGGTGTGCTTCTAACGACGCCGCGGGCTTTCTTCGCTCTTACTCTTTTTCAATGCCAACAAAATGCATGGGCGCTGCGCCCTTGTTGATCCTGATCGCCCTCACTACGGGCGCCTGCACGCAATCCCCTCAAGCGCGGGAAGCGCGCTTCATAAAACGTGGCAAAGAAGCCATGAAGAAAAAGGACTTCAGCAAGGCATCGCTGGAGTTCCGGAACGCCGTCCAGGTCGCGCCGCGGGATGCCGAGGCTTGGTACCAGCTGGGCGAGTCTTATCTGGCGGCCGGGGCGTTTCAACAAAGCGCGGCCGCGTTACGCAAGGCGACCGAGTTGAATCCGAAGCACGTGGAAGCGCAACTACAGGTTTCCGGTATGATGGCAGCCAGCCGGGACCTCAAAGCCGTGGGTGAGGCCCAAGACCGCCTCACCGGAATCCTCGGCTTGGCCCCCGATAACCCCGACATTCTGGATATTTTGGCATTGGTCCATCTCCGCCTGGGTAAGTCGGAGCAAGCCGAAGAAGAATTGACCAGAGCATTGGCGAAATTGCCTTCACACCTGCAAAGTTCCGTGGATCTGGCAAAGTTCAAGCTCGTCGGCAAGGATGTGGCGGGAGCGCGGCGCGTGCTTGAGGAAGCCGTGAAAGCAAATCCGCAATCGGCAGCCGCCGCTCTTGTGCTCGGGCGTTTTTACCTGGTATCCGGGGAGCCGGATCGGGGTGAAGCCGAGGTGCGCCGCGCTCTGAGAATCGATCCGAAGAATGGACCGGCGCTGCTCACTTTGGCGGAGCGTCTATATGGCTCGGGACGCGTCGACGAGGCCGAGCGGACATACCTCGAAATCTCTCAGTTGCCGGATAAGAACTATAAGCCGCTGCACGCGGCTTTTCTTTTCCAAACGGGCCGGCGCGAAACGGCAATCGCGGAGTTCAAGAAACTTGCTCAGGAATCGCCCAACGACAGGGAGGCACGCACGAGATTGGTGGCCGCCTTAGTCACGGCGGGAAAAACCTCCGATGCCGAGAGTGAGCTCAAGGCAGCCTTGCAAAAGAACCCGGATGACACCGAAGCTTTGTTGCAACAAGGCCGGCTGTTTCTTAGTTCCCGGAGATATACCGACGCGGAGAACGACTTGCGAAGGGTCCTGCATTTTCAGCCCGATTCCGGCCAGGCGCACTTCTACCTCGCAAAGGTTTATCAGGCACGCGGCGCCTCGCTGAATCAGCGGCAGGAATTGGCGGAAGCTGTGCGCGCCGATCCGGGTTTTCTGGCTGCGCGAACGGAACTGGCGGAGCTTCTGATCGCCTCCCGGGAGAACGAGGCCGCCCTGCAAACGATGAACGAAACACCGGACGCGCAAAGAAGAACGCCGGCGGCAATCGAGACGCGTAACTGGGCCTTGCTCGCTCTGGGTGGTAATGACGCGGCCCGCAAGGGAGTTGACGAAGGGTTGGCCATAGCTCGCGCACCGGAACTGCTGTTGCAGGACGCAGCGCTGAAGCTTGCCGGAAAGGACCTGGCCGGCGCTCAGGCTTCGATCGATGAGGCATTGAAACTGGTTCCGGACTCCGTGTCGGCCTGGGAATTTCTGCGGCGGGATTATGCTGCCCGGAAACAACCGCAAATTGCGATCGAACGGCTGCGGGCCGTCGCGGCCCAACGGCCCCAATCGGCTGCGCTTCAGTTGCTTCTCGGCCGCTGGCTGGCGGATGCCGGCTTGGCGGACGAAGCGAGGAAAGCATACGAAGCCGGCAAAAAGGCCGATCCGAAATCGACGGAAGCAGAGATGGCGCTGGCGCAACTGGATATGAGGCAGGGCAGCATGGATTCGGCCCGGCGGCATCTGGAGGCGGTTGTGGCCGGCGAGTCGCAGAACATCGCCGCTCGAGTGTTACTGGCTGAAATAGCCAAAAAAGCCGGCGACACGAAGGGCGCCATCGATCAGTATCGGGCCATCCTGAGTTTGGACGATCACAACCTTGTGGCATTGAACGACCTGGCTTTCATCCTCTGTAAAGACAATCCGGACGAGGCCCTGAAGTTCGCGCAGCAAGCCGGCGAACTTGCGCCCGACAACCCGGCTGTGGAGGACACTCTTGGCTGGATCTATTACCGCAACGGAGTCTACAAGTCGGCCGTACATTATCTGAAAACCGCGGTGGAACAGGACAGCACTCCGCGGCGAAAATACCATCTCGGGATGGCCTACCTCAGATCCGGTGACCGGGATCTTGGCCGGCAGATGGTGCAAGCGGCGCTCGAAGCGGAGCCGACGCTGGCCGCCAGCGAAGGCCGGTGAACTGACCCGCGGTATCGTACGTAGTCAGGCCGTCACAGGACGTTCGGGGGATCCGGGCATCCGCCAACTGGCAAGCGCATCCAGAATCCTGATCCCCGCGGACCCGTCGCCATAGGCCGCGCGCCATGGACCTGCGCAGCCGGTGTTCAGCGCGGCCTGTAGAATTTTTTCCTCGCAACAATCCGTAAGAACGTTGCACCCGTTTTCCAGCGTCTCCACCCATTCCGTCTCGGCGCGCAGCGTGATGCAGGGGACCTCCAGGAAATAGGCCTCTTTCTGCACGCCGCCCGAATCGGTGAGGATAAATCGAGCGCGGCTTTCGAGCAGAAGCATTTCAAGATAGGACGCTGGTCCGAGGGTTTGAACAGAACCGGTAGAGATGCCCGTTTCTTTGAGACGGCTCTGCGTCCTTGGATGAACCGGCCACACCACCGGGCATATGGTTTCGCCGATTCGATCGAGAGCTGCCACAATCCGGCGCAGGCGGTCCGGATCGTCCGTGTTCTCCGCGCGATGGACGGTCGCGAGACAGAAGGAACCCCGGGGCCGGCGCTCCGCCGACGAACTACACTGTCTTTCCGCCAGCGCACGCGAAGCGAGCACAGCATCGTACATCACATCGCCGGTGAGAACAGCCCGCTCCTCCAGGCCTTCTTTGCGAAGATTCGAAACAGCCAGATCTGTCGGGCAGAGGAGAAGGTCGCTCAAATGATCGGCAACGATTCGGTTGATTTCCTCCGGCATCGATCGCCGATAGCTCCTCAAGCCGGCTTCAATGTGCGCCGCCGGCAGCCCCAGCTTCGACGCCGTCAGCGCCCCGGCGAGCGTCGAGTTCGTGTCCCCGTAAAGCAGCACCCAGTCCGGCTTTTCGGTCTCCAGCACGGGTTCCAGCCGCTTCAGCATCTCGCCGGTCTGAATGCCATGCGGTCCGGAACCAACGCCCAGATCGTAATCCGGGCGGGGGATTTCGAGCTCTTCAAAAAAGACAGAGCTCATCCCCTGATCGTAATGCTGGCCGGTGTGAACGATCCGGTGAAGCCACGTCGCGTCTCGTCGGGCAGCCGCCCGGCAAATGACGGCCAGCTTGACGAACTGCGGCCGCGCCCCTACGACCGAGAGGATTTTCATGCCTCGAAGGATCGGATCGTATCGCAGATATAGTCAACGTCCGGCGGCGCGAGCTCCGAATGAATCGGCAGGGCCAGGGATTCCTCCGCCAGTTTTTCGCTCACGGGGAAGTCACCCTTGCGATATCCAAGGCCGGCATAGCATGGCTGCAGGTGCAGAGGCAGCGGATAATATATTTCCGATCCGATGCCCCGTTGTTTCATGTATGCCTGAAGCTCGTCGCGCCGGGTCGACCGGATGGAAAACTGGTTATAAATATGGCGAGTCTGGTAATCGCGCGGCCGCGGCAGAATAACCGGAACCGATGCCAGCCCCTCCCGGTAAAGATCGGCGTTTCTCTGGCGGCCGGCAGTCCATTCATCGAGATAACGCAGCTTCACTGAGAGCACGGCAGCCTGCAGTGCATCCAGCCGGGAGTTTACGCCGATCCACTGATGAAAGTATTTTCCGGTCCGGCCATGGACGCGCAAGGCTGTCAGACGCTCGGCCAGAGATGCGTCATCGGTCGTTATAATGCCGCCGTCGCCGTAGCCGCCAAGGTTCTTGCTCGGAAAGAAACTGAAGGCGCCCATCCGCCCGAGTCCGCCGGCGCGTCGGCCCTTGTACTCGGCGCCGATCGCCTGCGCAGCATCTTCGATTACCGGGATCCCACGCTTGTCGGCGATGCCGCGAATCGCGTCCATGTCCGCGCAGGCCCCGAAAAGATGCACAGGCATAATCGCCCGGATATTCGGATGTCTCGCCAGTGCGTCTTCCACCCGGTTGGCATCGATGTTGAACGTGTCTTCTTCGACATCCACGAACACCGGCGCCGCGCCAACGCGCGAGATTGCCCCGGCCGTGGCAAAAAATGTATACGGCGTAGTCAGGACCGCATCGCCCGGACCGATCTCGAGCGCCATTAGCGCGAGGATCAAAGCGTCGGAGCCTGATGCGCATCCGACCGCAAACTTCGTTCCGCAGTATGCTGCGATTTCCGATTCGAACTTCTTGACATCGTCGCCCAGAATGAACCTCTGCGAGTCGACCACGCGAACCATTGCCGCGAGAACCTCTTCGCGGATCGCGCGGTGCTGCGCCTTCAGGTCAAGTATCGGTATTTGTCTCTCAGTTGCCGTCAAAGCCCTTTCCTCCTCTATGCAGCCGGGGCGACGTGCCGGCCCGACTTCTTGTACTCAACTCCACATGCACGACATGTGCCGCGATCGTCCCCGTCCCCGAATTCCAGCGCGATGCCACAGGCGCACATCCATCCGTGAAGTCGGGCGGGGTTGCCGTAAACCAGCGCGTAATCAGGGATATCCTTTGTTACTACGGAACCGGCTCCGACAAAGGCATAACGGCCGATGGTCGTTCCGCAGACGACGGTACAATTGGCGCCCAGAGAGGCGCCCTGCCTGACCAGCGTGGACTTATATTCGTCTTTACGGCTTACATGGCTCCGCGGGTTCATAACGTTGGTAAAAACCATGGAGGGCCCGCAGAATACGTCGTCCTCCAGGATGCAGCCCGTGTATACGGAAACGTTGTTCTGAATCTTGACATTGTTGCCGATCACCACATCGGGAGAGATGACCACGTTCTGGCCGATGTTGCATCGTTCGCCGATGCGGGAATTCTTCATCACATGGGAGAAATGCCAGATCTTCGTCCCGGCTCCGATCACAGAGGGCTCGTCGACATATGCCGACTCGTGTATGAAATAGTCGCGCTGATCGCTGTTCATCGTTTCGGATCGCTGCACATCTCTGGCCATGATACCGAACGAATGAGCCCGGGCCCGCCAGGACGCATTTTTCGCCATGCCGGACCGACCATAGGGGAAAAAGTCCTGGAATTTCGCTTTGCCTGCCGGCGCGGTTTACGATTTTGCATTTCCGGGGCATTCGTGAATCGTGTGAGAGAATAGAGTATTCGCAATTGTCCGGCAGACCGTATGACACCGGTCATAGGCCAGTTTTGGACCGAAATGTGCCACAGGAGTAAACCGCAACGCGTGATGAGGCAGATTCGATTGGCATCGGATTCGATCAAAGCCAGCGTGGTGATGGCGTTGATCGCATTCACTTGCTTGGGTGCGCCACAGCAGGGCTCCGGTCCCGGACTACAGGCCGCGTCCGTTGCCGGCGAGCCGGTCGCTTCAAA
>JASHSD010000128.1 GCA_030036985.1 Bryobacteraceae bacterium | reverse complement strand
TCATAGTAGTTGGGGGAGGAACCGGGCTTAATTATAGCGAAAAATGGAATCGCTCCGCTGTGTTCCGGGTCGAATTTTAAGTGGGGAAGTAGTTAGCCAGGATTTTCGGGGAAAGCCAGCGTCGGGAGCAGCTTTGGTGTCTCGCCTCGTGGTTTTCCGATCGACGTCTGTGCGTTGTCCTATGGAGCTTCGGAAATTGCGGGGAGGCACCGGTTAGTGAAACAGGTCAGGTTTCCGAAACTATCCCCATCCGCGCATAAATCGGCCGCACCACCTTCCGAATCGCCGGCAACTTCCGCGCGAAAATCAAACTCCCCGCCAGACAAACGAACCCATTAAACATCACCGCGCCCGGCGCCCCGAATCGCGCCGCGATATTCCCGGTCAGCAGACTCCCGAACGGCATCATGCCCTGAAACGCCATCGAGTAAAACGCCATCACGCGCCCGCGCTTTTCGTCGTCCACGATGGTCTGGACGATCGTATTGCTCGGAGCCATCTGCTGCATCAGCCCGAAGCCCACCAGCGGAAGAATCAGCATCGACAGCCAAAGCCAATGCGAGAGACCGAAACAGATCAGCCCCACGCCGCACAGCGCGGTCGCGACCGCAATCCGGCGACCCAGCCCCACAATGCTGCGCCGCATGGTCAGGGATACCGTGCCGATAATCGCGCCTACCGCCGATGAAGACGTCAGCAGCCCCAGCGTATTCGGGCCGCCGTGCAGCACCTCGGCCGCGAAGATCGGATTCAGCACCGAATACGACATCCCGAACATGCTCACCAGACCCAGATTCGTGAGTATGGAACGGATGGGAAGCGACGTGCGCACGTAATGCCATCCCTCGCTCAGTTCGATCGTGACTTTGCGCGGCGGCCGGCGCGACTGCAGCACCGTGATTCGCATCATCAGGAGCGACGCGATCACCGCAATGTAGCTGACGCCATCGATCAGGAAGCAGTAACCTTCGCCCACCGTCGCGATCACCACGCCTGCGATCGCCGGCCCCACCAGGCTTGCCGAATTCACCATCGTGCCGTTCAGCGCGATGGCATTGCCGAGGTCTTCGCGCCGATCCACCATCTGGATCACGAACGATTGCCGCGCCGGCATATCGAAGGCCAGAATCAGCCCCTGAAACAAAGCCAGCGCGATCACTTCCCAGATCTTCACGATACCCGTGAGCGCCAACGCCGCGAGCGTCAGCGACTGGCACATCGCCAGAGCCTGCGTTACGATGAGCGTGCGCTGCCGGTCCCACCGATCGACGAGAACGCCCGCGATCGGCCCCAGCAGGAACGCCGGAATCTGGCTGGCGAATCCGACCACGCCCAGCAGCACCGCCGAATGCGTGAGCCGGTACACCAGCCAGCTCATCGCGATCCGCGTCATCCACGTGCCGATCAGCGAGACGCTCTGTCCGCTGAAAAAGAGCCGGTAATTGCGCGACCGCAGCGCACGGATGGCAAGCCCCAGGTTTGGCATTCCCTACCGGCTATTTTCGGACGGTAGGCAGCAGCACCACGAGATCGTCTTCCACGCCCAGCACCGGGACGAGTCCCGGCGCCGTTCCGTATTCGCGTGGCGGCCATCGGTTCGGACGCAATACGCGCAGCACAGCGATTTCGTCGCAGCATTGGAACTTCGGGCAACGCAGGCAGTCCTTCCAGGATTTCAGCGGAAGCTCGCCGCGCTCCACTTCCTCGAAGCCGAGCTTGCCGAAAAAATCGGCAACGTAAGTGAACGCGAACACGGCATCGAGGCCGTAGAGCTTCGCTTCGTATACCAGCGAATCCACCAGCATGCGGCCGATGCCGTGCGTCTTATGGCTCTCTGCGACCGCCAGCGACCGCACCTCGCCCATCGTCGGCGAATAGAAATGCAGCGCGCCGCAGCCCACCAGCTGATTGCCCGCGTGAGCCACCATGAAGTCGCGCATGTTCTCCGACATCTCGAACTCCGTGCGCGGCAGCATGATGCCTTTGGCGGCATAGCCGTTGATGAGTTCCAGCAGTGGGGGGATGTCGTGCATCGCTGCCTTGCGGACCTCGATGCCTTTGTTCGAGATCGTCTGGTTTTCGACGAGCTCGGGTGTGAGAGCGCTGATCATTTTTTCTTCTTCAGGGCATGATCGCGGTCATCACCGGCAGCAGCGGATCGTTATGCCGCGCGATAATCCGCGTTCCTGTCTCTTCGCCGTCGAAAATCCGCTGCACGATGAGAGGGTCCGATCCTTTCACGATGCGAACCTCATGCACTCGGTTTTCCACTGCATCGATGGCCGCGTTCAGCTTGGCCTGCATGCCGCCGGCGGCGATGCCTTTTTCGATCAGTTCACGGCATTCCGCGGCTGTGAGCGCGGGGATAATCGCTTTGTCCGCGCCGAGAACTCCGGGCACGTCGGTGAGGAACACCAGCCGGTCCGCTTCCCAGCTCGAGGCGATGGCGACGGCCATCCAATCGCCGTTCACGTTGTAGACCTCGCCCTGCGCTCCGCCCGCGACGCACGCGACAACCGGCGTCAGGCCGGCATGCGCCAGCGCTTTCAGCACATGCGTGTCGGACGAAACGATTCTGCCCACAAACCCGAGCGCCGGGTCGAGCTGCTCGGCGACGGCCAAACCCGCATCGATGCCAGTGAGTCCCACCGCCTTCGCTCCCGCCGCGCCCAACGCCGCGACCAGCTGCGTGTTCACGGTTCCGGCGAGGACTTTCAGCACAGCGTCGATGGTTTCTTCCGTGGTGACCCGCAGCCCCCCGACGAAGCGGCTCTCGACACCGCGCTCTTCGAGGAATCGCGTCATCTGTTTGCCGCCGCCGTGGACGACGGTGACATGAACTCCCGACGCCGCAATCGATGCAATCTGGCCGGCGATATCGTTCCGCATGGCCGCATCGTCGAGCAGACTCCCGCCGATTTTGATCAGCGCATTCACAGCAGACCCGCCGTTTCCTCGAACCCAAGCGCGAGATTGAGATTCTGGATGGCCTGGCCCGCCGCGCCTTTCCCCAGATTATCGATGGCGCTGACCACCACGCAGCGGCCGCTCGCGGGCTCCGCGATCACGCCGATGTCGCAGAAGTTGGTGCGGGCGACGGCGCGCAGATCCGGAACGTGGCCGGGTTCGTAGAGCCGAATGAACGGCTCGTTGGCGTAGCGCTTCGCATAGATGCTGCCGACGATCTCGGCCCCGGACAGCGGTCGCGCCAGCCGGAAGTAAATCGTTTCCAGAATGCCGCGGTCGATGGGCAGAAGCTGCGCGGTGAAACTGAACTCGTCCTCATCGAGTCCGCTGGTGAGCAGCACCTCGGGCACATGACGATGCTTCAGGATCGCGTAGGCCGAGAAATTTTCCGTGGTCTCGCAGAAGCTGGTCTTGAGCGAAGGCTTGCGGCCCGCGCCGCTGACGCCGCTCTTGGCGTCGCACACAATGCCCGCGCGCCGGTCGACGACGCCGGCTTCGAGCAGCGGACGAATGGCCAGGTTGGCCGCGGTCGGATAGCAGCCGGGATTCGAGATGAGCCGGGCATTGGGGATGCGGTCGCGGCAATATTCGGGCAGACCATAGGCGGCTTCGGCGAGCAGCGCGGGCGCGGTGTGGTCTTCGTTGTACCACTGTTTGTAGCGCTCCGGCGTGCGCAGGCGGAACGCGCCGCTGAGATCGATGACGACCGCGCCGGCATCGAGGAGCGCGGGCGCGAGATCCATCGAGACCTCCGGAGGCGTGGCGAGCAGAACCGCTTTCAGACCCTCGCCGGCAACCGCTTCGGGAGCGGCGTGAGCGCGCCGGAGCGCTGGTTTGCGGACGAGATGCGAATGGTCGCCGGAATCGGCGCGATGTTCGAGCAGAACCGGTTCGCAGTGGGGATGGCCGCGCAGGAGACGCACCGCCTCCGCGCCGCTATAGCCTGAAAACCCGACGATTCCGATAGGGGCCCGCATTGGTTATTTATTCACCGACATGAATAAATATACCATTCGGCGGGGTCTGAATGATCTGCTGAAACGCAGCCCCAGTTCCTGAATTCGCTTCGTGACGTTCGCTGAAGGCTGCATCGCCATCCGGACGACTTTACCGAAAGAAGGGCGAACCTTTCGCTTGATGAGAAGTATTACGGGATGCCAACTATCTGGCGAGGAGGTCCGCAAATGAAATATCTCTCAGCGCCGCGGCTCGGGACGTTGCCGCGAGTCCTGGTTCTACTCTGCGTTGTAAGTCTGGTCGACTCTCAGGCGCAGTCGCTCATGCAATTCGAGGTCGCTTCGATCAGGCTGAACAAGTCCGGTACGACGTCGATGAAGTTCCCGGTTCCTGCCGGAGGCAGGTTCAGCGCAACCAATTTTCCCTTGAAAGCGCTCATTGCTTTCGCATACGGCGTGCTGGGACCCGAGATATATGGCGCGCCCGATTGGATAAATTCCGAGAGATTTGACGTAGAAGCTCGCACGGCCGATTCCAACACCACGCGCGAGCAATATCAACAAATGCTTCGGGCGCTGCTTCAGGAGAGATTCAAGCTCAACGCGCATACGGAAACGAGAGATCTGCCTGCTTACGAACTGTTCGTCACAAAGACGGGCTCGCACCTCAAGGCTGCTGATCCGAAAGCCTGCGATTCCGCGGGGACAAGCAGGGACCCGACTGTGGGAAGGAGCGCGAACGTGACGTGTAGCGCCTTCTTCACAGGGCCATCGTCGCTTGACGGCCGCAGTATGTCCATGGCGGGATTCTGCAATGCGTTGGGCATTGTGCTCGGTCGGCCGGTAACAGACCGCACCGGCCTCGCCGGACGCTTCGACATTCACCTGGAGTTCGATCCCGAAGGCGTGAATCTCGGCAACGGCTCCTCCGGGTTATCCTCCGGTGGGGACAAGTCGGACGGCTCGCAGCCTTCAATTTTTTCCGCGCTCCAGCGGCAGCTCGGGCTGAGGCTGCAATCGCACAAAGAACCGACAGAGGTGCTCGTTATTGATCGTTTGGAGCGGCTCCCGACCGAAAATTGAAGACATCCGCCGAGGCCATCGACGCCGATCATGTACCAGAATGCCGAGACCGTCGTGTTTGCGATGGATTCTTTGGCGGTCCAGCAGGGTCGTTGCGGCGCGCCGACTGACAGCCCTAACCGAACTCCATTTGACATCAACTCAATGGCCTGCAGTTGGACGCGATTCGGCTTACTTCTTTCTGACTGCGCGCTGAGCGCGCGCCGCGGAATTGGCGGCCACCGCGTCGCAGATGAGTTGTTTAAAGGCAGCTTCGTCGATCTTCTCCCCTTCGCGGATGTCGATCGCACGCCGCGCGTTCCCTTCCAGGCTGGAATTGAAAAGCTTCTTCGGGTCTTTGATGGAAGCCCCGCGAGCGAAGGTGAGCTTCACCACCTGCTTGTAGGATTCTCCCGTGCAGACGATGCCGTCATGGGACCAGACGGGCGTTCCCGGAGACTTTGGCTTTACCCACTTCCACTCCTCCCGGATGTCGGGGTCGGCATCGTGGATGAGTTGACGGATATGAACCAGTGTCTCTCCTCTCCAATCGCCCAGTTCCTGAATCCGCCCGGTAATATTCGCGGCGGCGGTCTCTCCGTCCGGACGGCCTGTCGGCTTCATGTTCCCTCCCGGTCCTTTGATGGTAATGCGCTGACCAATGTCCGTCGCTACCCTGCCGAGCGTGATCGATCGCGATCATGGCATAACCCGTGTTTCGGACCTCGTGCCGGGCCGGCCGGAACTCCGTCGCCAGATGGAAAGCAGTACGGGATGGCTCGGCGCCCCGGCCCGGGCATGGCCGCAAGTCCTGGTTCCGCTCAGTGTTGTGCGTGTGATTGAGTCCCAGGCTCGATTTCGCGTTCCGCGCACCGGTCCGGAATCGGCGGCGGGCTGCCGGGCGATGATCGGCACATCTTCAAAGTGGCCGTCGAATCGCGTATTCGGTGGTCGCCACCGTCATCCATCACAAATACGAACAGGGATACTTTGAGCCTACGCCCGAGAAAGCCGATCTGCTTCGGGCTGTCGCATTGGCTTTCGATGCTGATTCTGCCATTGGGGGCTCCGGGCTGATGTTCAGCAGATGGCGCCGAGCAGTACGATTGTCCAGACCATCGCGGACGACGAAAAGCGCGGGTGCGTGATGGCGTTTTATTCGATGGCGTTTCAGGGCATGATGCCGTTCGGGAGTCTGCTGACCGGAAATATCGCGGCGCGATTCGGGGTGCCGGGAGGGGTGATGTTCAATGGGTTCGTTTGCCTGGCGGGGAGGTTGGCATTCGCGCGGAAATTGCCGGCGGTCCGGAAGGTGGTGCGGCCGATCTATGCGCGTATGGAAATTGTTTCGGAAACCTAGCGCGGCTGGGCCGGAAGAAACGGCAGCCCCGCGGTCAGTTTGTTCAATGAATACCTCAACTCCGCCAACTCCCGCCGAATCTTCTCCGGCTCCGCCAAATCCGCCCATGGGCCGGCGCCGGGGTATTCGAACAGCGATTTCATCGTGCGGTATGTGAATTCAATCGCGGCAAGGCGCTGATTGGCGGCCTCCGCCGCGATATTGGCGGCCTTGAGATCGGGCGTCTTTTCCGCAAAAAGCGCCCGGTCGCCGAACTGCGCCAAACGCGCCGCAGCCAGATTGGCCGCTTGCGCCTTGTCGGCGGCCGGGGCCGCTCGACTGGCCCCTACTGCTCCGATGTAATCGATCAATTGCTTCCCGGAGCGGTCTCCGCGCGCCTCCAGATCCGCGATCGCGTTTGTGAGAACCTCGAGTTTGTCCTGGCGCTCGATCGGAAAGAATGCCGCCCAGGCGGAATCGCCGGCAACCGACCCGTCCGCAAAAAGAGCGACCACAAGCTGCCGTCCGTTTGCGGGTACTTCACGGCCGGGTGGAATCGGCTGGTCGGCGACCATTGCACTGTCCCAAATGAAGTCGCCCGAGATCGGAGGCCCCGACCACGTGATGAACGCCGTCATTGGAACCTGAGAATCATTGCGGAGTTTGAGAATAGTCTTCGGCGGACGCCCGTTCGGCGTTGATATGTTTCGCTCGGCGATGGTCTGGGCCCGAGAGGACGCCATTCCCGCAGTGAGCAGCAGTCCGAACCCGGCGATGGTTGCGAAACGCAAGTTTGATTTTATGCTTGTTGAGAGTTCGCGCGCCAGGCCAGGCGGACTGCCAATCCGCCGCAGTTAACAACCTGCCCTACATCGGCAGTGATACTTTGGGCCTATGCCCGAGAAAGCCGTTACCGAATTCTGGAAAGATCTGCAGCCCATAGCCAAGGTCTTCCAGCCCGATGCTCTGCCGGAAGCCTACATTCACGACGCGCCGACCGAAGACATTCGCCTCTACGTTCCGTTCAACGAGACCGTGTTCTCGCGTTCGCTCTGGATCTCGCCTTCGCAGAACCGATGGTGCGATGTGCTGATGGCGAAGAGCGCGGGTCTGGTCAATCGCCACTACCATCCGCACGAAGTTTTTGCATACACGATCTCGGGGAAGTGGGGTTATCTGGAACACGACTGGACCGCCACGGCGGGCGATTTCATTTACGAAGCGCCGGGCGAGGGACATACGCTCGTGGCTTACGAGCACAAGGATCCCATGAAGGTGTTCTTCGTCGTCAAAGGTCCGCTCATCTGGCTGGATGAAAAGGGCGAGGCCAGCGGCTTTTACGACGTCCATAATTACATCGCGCAGTGCCGCGAGCATTACACGAAGGTCGGATTGGGCGCGGATTACGTGGAGCGGCTGTTCCGATAACGCATGCGCATCGTTCCCGCGACTCCGGCGGACGTGCCGGCGATCTTCGAAATGATTTGCGGCCTGGCGGAGTACGAAAAGCTGAGCCACGTCGTGACTGCGACCGAAGACAAGATTCGGGAGACGCTCTTCGGACCAAAGCCGGCCGCGGAGGTGCTGCTGGCCGAGTACGAAAACGAATGGGCCGGGTTTGCGCTGTTCTTCCCCAATTACTCGACGTTTCTGGGGCAGGCGGGGCTTTATCTCGAAGACTTATACGTGAAGCCGCATGCGCGGGGTAAGGGGCTCGGAGTTGCTCTGCTTAGGGAACTGGCGAAGATTGCAGTGGCCCGGGGTTATGGCAGGATGGAATGGGCGGTGCTTGATTGGAACGAGCCTTCCATCGGGTTTTATAAGAAGCTCGGGGCTACGCCGCTGGACGATTGGATTGTCTATAGGCTTACCGGGGAGGCGCTGCGGAATTTGGCGAGGTCCGATGAGTCGACGCCCGAGCGATTGGTAGACTCTTAGTGAGACGTGAACGACGAGACGCAGACTATTCGAGGCGGAGCCGACTGGCCGGTGGTGGTGCATCCCGGACCCAGTTCGATCGAGGAGCTGTTACGGAACGTCGATCCCGCGCCGGACGAGGAGACTGAGCGTTTCGTGGCTGCGATATATGCTGACCGGCGCGACGCCGCGGGACCGTCCTCGCCTCAATGAACAAAGTCGTCGTCGATACCGACATCGCTTCGTATATCTTCAATTGGCATTCCTCAGCCAAACAATACGTGGATGCGTTGAGGGGTTTCCAGCTTGTTCTCTGTTTCATGTCAATCGCCGGGATGCGCATGGGCGCAATAGCCGCGGGCTGGGGGCGTCCGGCGGCGCGCTCTGCTCGAACAGTTCATTAACGGATTCGGCGCCATTTACGCAGATGACGGTCTGTGCACTTTATGGGCGCAGCTTCGCGCGGACGCCAGGGCCGCCGGCCGGGCGTTGAGCCCTCAGGATGCGTGGATTGCCGCGGCAGCGCTGGGGCTTGGTTCCCCGTTGGCAACGGTCTGAACGCGGAACGATTCTCCAAAAGGATAAAATTTCGCTAAACAGCCCTGGCGGATTACCAGAGGAACTTGCAAAATTCGCCGGGCTGAAACAAATCTTCGAGAAAATGTTTGATAGCAATCCGAATCCCGAGTAGGATATTTGTGACGAAGCAAAATTCCACTCGGGAGATCAGCCCTTTGAACAGCTTGCTGCAACTTATCGGCTCATTTGGCGCGGTTCTGCAGGAGCGGCTTTTCCCGGCTCCGGAAAGCGAACCGGGCACGCTCAGCCCGCAGCATGAACAGTTTGTAGCGGTGCTGGGCATGCTGGGTATGGAGAACGCATTGATCGCCCGCGGCGGTCCGGGCCGGCCCCCGCATG
>JASHSD010000127.1 GCA_030036985.1 Bryobacteraceae bacterium | reverse complement strand
GAATCCCCGTTTCATGGTTCCAACGTGTTTGATTTGACACGATACCACGTCCGTGACATGCTGGTGCAAACCAGTGGACCGGGGCCTGTTCGTCATCCCTCTGTTGTGCCTGTTGTGCGCCTGCAAGTCTTCTCCCTCTCATGCGTCGTTTCCTTTCGAGGACGCCGCCCAACAAGCGGGGCTGGATTTCTGGCAGTACTCGGGCGCGAACGGAAAATATGCTCTGCCCGAGGTGATGGGATCGGGCGCCGCGCTGATCGATTACGACAACGACGGCGACATGGACGTGTATCTGGTCCAAGGCACAGCCGCGCTGCCGGACGGCAAGTCCCTTGCGCCTCCGCCGGCGGGATGGAAGCCAGGCAATCGCCTGTTCCGCAACAATCTCGCCGAAACCGGCAAACTGACGTTCACCGATGTCACGGACGCGGCCGGGGTCGGGGCCGCCGCAACCGGCATGGGAGTAGCGGCGGGCGATTACGACAACGACGGCTACACGGACCTCTATGTGACCAACTACGGTCACAACATTCTCTACCACAACAACGGAAACGGCACGTTCACCGACGTCACCGCAAGCGCGGGCGTCGCGTCTTCGGGGTGGTCCACCAGCGCCGCGTTTATCGACTACGACAAGGACGGTCTGCTCGACCTCGCAGTGGTTCATTACCTGGAATTCTTCGATACCCCGTGCTATGTGCCGCAGGGTTCGCGCGATTACTGCGGGCCGGCGTCATTCAGAAGAACGGTGACCGAACTTTACCACAACCTCGGAAACGGGCGATTCAAAAACGTGACACACGAGGTGGGTCTGGACGCTAAGCTCGGACCCGGCTTGGGCATCCTTACGGGCAATTTCGGCGCGGACGGGTATCCGGGTTTCATGGTGGCGAACGATGGCGCGGCGAATCATCTCTGGATCAGCGAACCGCGCGGTCCGTCGACGCCCCGCGAACGTGTGTTCAAAGAAGTGGGTCTGAGCCATGGACTGGCTTATGCGTCGGACGGCAGACCTCGCGCCGGCATGGGCATCGCATCGGGCGATTTGTTCGGCGATGGCGATCAAACCATTATCGTGACCAACCTTCCCACCGAGTCGTTTACGTTGTTCCGGCGCCAGCCGAACGGGGATTTCGTCGATGACACGGAGCAGAGCGGGCTTTCGCATATTTCGCTGCCGTTCACCGGATTCGGCGTGGGCCTGTTCGATATGGATAATCGCGGACTGCTCGATATGTTCAGCGCCAATGGCGCGGTGAAGATGGTGATGTCGGAGCAGGGCGACAAATTTCCCTATCGCGAGAAGAAGCTGCTGCTGCGAAATATGGGAAAAGGCAAAGGATTCGAGGACATCACAGCATCGGCCGGACCGGTTTTTCAGACGCCGGAAGTCAGCCGCGCAGCGGTGTTCGGCGACGTGAATAACGACGGCGGCACGGATGTTCTGGTCACGAACAATAACGGGCCCGCGCGGTTGTTGCTGAACACGGTTCCCGATCGGGGGCATTGGCTGCTGGTGCATCTGGAAGGCACGCGCACCAATCGTTCCGGGTATGGAAGCGTGGTGGAACTGGTGCGGAAGGACGGCTCGTCGGTAAAACGATGGGTGCGGGGCGACGGAAGCTATCTCGCGGCGAACGATCCGCGCGCGCATTTCGGTTTGGGGAAGGCGACCGAGGTGGACCGAATCCAGGTGCGCTGGCTCGCGGGCGAGTGCGAGTCCTGGAGGCAATCGGGAGTGGATACGATCGTGAAGCTCAAGGAAGGCACGGGCCAGCCGTGCGTCGGGCCATAGCGGCCAGACGCGACTGAAGTCGCATGCCCTATGGAATCGGGTTAGCGAGCGGCTTTAATTCAGGCTGAGCTGGATACTCGTCCACATTCAGCATCATTGAAACCATGCTGTACCAGCCGCTGAGCGCCATGACGTCGACCACGCCTTTTTCGCCGAACCGGGCCTTTGCCGCGGCGAACGTGGCGTCGCTTACCTGCTTCGTCTTGAGCAACTCGGCGATGAAGTTGTAAGCGGTCTCGATGTCGGTATCCATGCCCTCCGGGCGCGTGCCGGTGGCGATGGCGTCGACGATCGCCGGACCCACACCCGCCCGCAGCGCCGCCCGTTTGTGCGCCTGCCATTCGAACTGCGCCATCCAATATCGCGCGGTAACGATAATGACCGTTTCGCGCGCGGCCGTCGGCAGCGAGGCGTGGAAGCGCATCGAGGCGCCGAACTGCTGGGCGAGATCGCCCATTTCGGGGCTTCGCAGCAGCACGTTGAACGGGCCGCCGAGATTGCCGGCGCGCTCTCCGGCGAGAAGATGATCGATCATGGTTCGCTGCGCCGGGGTCATTTCCGCATAGGTGAGCGGCTTGAAACGGCCGCCCACCAGACCCAGGTTTTCCTTCGTGGGTCTGGAGGGCGCTTGGGCAAAGGCAATGACGGCAACAAGCAGGAAGAGTTGGAAACGCATCACGGTAGGTTAGTGGCGGAAGGAGCCGGAAGCAAGGACTACACTGGTTTCGTGCCGGCCCTGACCTTTCTCGATGCCCGCGCCACCGTGCTGCGGGAGGTGCGCGCGGCAGGCGTCGTGCCCGCTGCCGAGAAGGTCTGCCTCGAAGCGTCCGCGGGACGCGTCCTCGCGGAAGATATCCCTGCCGATCGCGATTATCCGCCCTTCGATCGCTCCGTGCGCGACGGTTTCGCGGTACGGTCCGGGGACATGCCTGGGCGCGTGCGCGTGATTGGGGAAGTACGGGCGGGCGAACGCTTCGAAGGCGCTTTAAGTTCCGGGGAAGCCGTCGAGATCATGACCGGCGCGCCCGTTCCGGAAGGGGCTGATGCGGTGGTCATGGTGGAACACTGCGTCAGCGAAGGAGATTTCGTCCGCACGGACCGCGAGGCGCCTGTCGGGTCGAACATCGCGCCGCGCGGATGCGAAGCCGCGGCGGGCGCGGTCGTACTGCCGCGCGGCACACGCATCGAGCATACGTGCGTGGCCTGGCTGGCGACAACCGGCCATAGCGAGGTGGCCGTCTACGCGCGTCCCCGCGTGGCGATCGTCGCGACGGGAGACGAGATTGTCGACGTGGGGGAGACGCCCGCGCCCAATCAGATTCGCAATTCGAACGCGTACTCGCTGGCGGCGCAGGTGCGGCGGGCCGGCGGCGAACCGGTGATCTTGCCCGTGGCGAAAGATACGAAACAAGCCACCGCGCAGTTGATCGCGCAGGGACTCGAAGCCGATCTGCTGCTGCTTTCGGGCGGCGTTTCGGCGGGCAAGTACGATTTCGTGGAAGCGGCACTGGCCGAATTCAGCGCGCGCTTCTTCTTCGACCGCGTGCTGATTCAGCCGGGACAGCCGGTGGTGTTCGGCGCAGCGCGAGGCAAATTCTTCTTTGGCCTGCCCGGCAATCCCGCGTCAACGACGATGACATTCGAACTCTTCGGCCGCGCCGCGCTCGAACTGCTCTCAGGCGCCAACGACGCGCCGCTGCCGCTGACGCTGGCGAAGTTGTCGCGCCCTTTCCGGCATCGGGCCGGCCTCACGCGGTTCCTGCCCGCCGATTTGAGTTGCACGGAAGTCACACCTGTGGAGTGGCAAGGCTCCGGCGATATTCCGTCGCTGTGCCGCGCGAACGCTTATCTGGTGGCCGACGCCAACAAGGCTGAGTATGCGGCGGGCGATTTGATACCGGTGCTGCTGAAATGAGCAAACTTTCCCATTTCGATTCGGCGGGGCAGCCGAGGATGGTCGACGTCGGCGAGAAAGGCGCCACTCGGCGCACGGCCCGCGCGCATGCATTCGTGCGCATGAGCCGCGAGGTGCTGGACGCGCTGCCGCACAACCCCAAGGGCGATCCGCTCGGCGTGGCTAAAGTCGCGGGCATCATGGCCGCGAAAAGAACCGCGGAACTGATCCCGCTCTGTCATTCGCTGCCGCTTTCGCATGCCGACGTGCAGATCATGGTGGAACCCGACGGTGTCCGCATCATCACGCTGGCGGCAACGACAGCCCAAACCGGCGTGGAGATGGAAGCCCTGACCGCAGCCTCGGTCGCGGCGCTCACGGTTTACGACATGACCAAAGCGCTCGACAAGCGCATCGAGATCCAGGACATCTGGCTGCTCGAAAAAACCGGC
>JASHSD010000005.1 GCA_030036985.1 Bryobacteraceae bacterium | reverse complement strand
TGCCGCACGTGCTCAGCGTCAGCATCGGCGGTCCGTTCAACGCAACCGGTCCCGGCGACACGCCGAGCCGCCGCAAGATTTTCCTTTGTCACCCGGAGACCTCGGCCGAAGAGATCCCCTGCGCGCGCAAAATCATCTCGACCCTCGCGCGCCACGCGTATCGCGAACCGGTGGGCGACGCGGATATGGAAACGCTGCTCGGCTTCTATCAGCAGGGCCGGAACAACGGCACGTTCGACGACGGCATCGAACTGGCGCTGCGCCGTATTCTTGCCAGTCCGCAATTCGTCTTTCGCTTCGAGCGGGATCCCGCCGGGGTCGCGCCCGATACGAATTACCGCATAAGCGATATGGAACTGGCGTCGCGGCTTTCGTTCTTCTTGTGGAGCAGCATCCCCGACGACGAACTGCTGAACCTCGCGAGCCAGGGCAAACTGCACAACCCCGTCGTGCTGCGGGAACAGGTACGGCGCATGATGGCCGACCCCAAATCGCAGGCCATCGTCGATAACTTCGCGGGCCAGTGGCTCTATTTGCGGAATCTGCGCGCGGTCGCGCCGGATCTGGAAGAGTTTCCCAACTTCGACGACAATCTTCGCCAGGCGTTCAAAACGGAAACCGAGCTGTTCTTCGGCAGCATCATGCGTGAAGACCACAACGTGCTCGATCTGCTGAATGCGGATTATACCTTCGTGAACGATCGCCTCGCCCGCCACTACGGCATTCCGAACATCGATGGCAGCTGGTTCCGCCGCGTCAAAGACACGCAAGACGCGCGCCGCGGTCTGCTGGGGCAAGGCAGCATTCTGACCGTGACCTCGGTGGCCACGCGCACCTCGCCGGTGCAGCGCGGCAAATGGCTGCTCGAAAACATTTTCGGAACGCCGCCGAGTCCCCCGCCCGCGGGCGTGCCGCCGCTGAAGGAAAACGCGGCGGGATCCGCGCAACTGACCGTTCGCCAGCGCATGGAACAGCACCGCAAAGACCCGACCTGCGCGGCCTGCCACAAGGTGCTCGACCCACTCGGATTCGCGCTGGATAATTTCGACGCCATCGGCGCCTGGCGCACGCTGGGCGAAGACGGCGTACCCATTGACGCATCGGGCGTGCTCGCCGACGGCACGAAAGTGAACGGCCCGGTGGATCTGCGCAACGCGATCCTGAGCCGGCCGAACGTCTTTGTCGGCACGATGACGACGAAGCTGATGACTTACGCGCTCGGACGCGGCGTCGAATACTACGACATGCCGGCCATTCGCGCCATCGTCAGCGAAGCCGAGCGCAACGATTATCGTTTTTCGTCGCTGATTCTGGGCGTGGTGAAAAGCGCTCCGTTTCAGATGCGGCGGTCGCAACCAAGGGACGCTAAAGAAGAAAGGGCGGACAATGCAGTTCATCACTAAAAAGCACTTACCCCGGCGAACGTTTCTGCGCAGCGCGCTTGGCGCGGGCGTCGTGACGAAGGTCGCCTTGCCGCTGCTCGATTCGATGATTCCTCCCATGACGGCACTGGCGGCCACATCCGCCAATCCGAAGAGCCGTCTCGGGTTCATCTACGTGCCCCACGGCGCGGTGATGGACAAGTGGACTCCCGCGGCGGAAGGCAAGGACTTCGAGTTCACGCCCATTCTGAAGCCTCTCGAACCGTATCGTGAACGCCTCACGATTATCAGCGGACTGGCCGACATCGCCGCGGAATCGCAGGGCGATGGCGGCGGCGATCACTCCCGCTGCGCGCCCTCGTACCTGAGCGGCGTACATCCGAAGCGCACTGAAGGCGAGGACATTCGCGCCGGCATGACCATCGATCAGATGGCAGCGGAGAAGATCGGCCAAGACACGCCGCTGCCTTCGCTCGAACTGGGCATCGAAGATACCGGCCTGGTCGGTGTGTGCGACGTCGGTTACAGCTGCGCGTATATGAATTCGATCGCGTGGAAATCGGCGAGCACGCCGCTGCCGATGGAGATCAATCCGCGAGTGGTCTTCGAGCGGCTCTTCGGCGAGGGCGGGAGCGCGGCCGAGCGCCTCGAAAACAAGAAGGAAGACAGCAGCATTCTGGACTCGGTCACGCAGGAGACGGCGCGGCTGCAGAAAGGCCTCGGCGCGCAGGATCGGTCGCGCGTCGCCGATTATCTTGACAACGTGCGCGAGATCGAACGCCGCATTCAGAAGGCGGAAAAGCAGGCGTTGAACTCAACGATGCCGGTGCCGGAGACGCCGATCGGCGTGCCGGAATCCTTCCCGGAACATGCGAAGCTGATGTTCGATCTGCAGGCCCTGGCTTACCAGGCGGATATCACGCGTATCTCGACCTTTATGCTGGCGCGCGACCTGAGCCAGCGGACCTTCCCGCAGATCGGCGTGCCCGAGCCGCACCATTCGGTGTCGCATCACGGAAACAACCCGGTGATGATCGCGAAGCTGGCGAAGATCAACAACTATCACGTCACGCTGCTGGCTTATTTCATCGACAAGCTGAAATCTACGCCCGACGGCGATGGCACCCTGCTCGACCATTCGACCATTCTCTACGGCAGCTCGATGAGCAATCCAAACGAGCATAACCATTTCCCGCTGCCGCTGCTGCTGATCGGCGGGGCATCGGGCCATCTCCAGGGCGGGCGGCATCTCAAATTCCCGGAGCGTACGTCGATCTCGAATATGCTGGTGAGCATCCTCGACAAACAGGGGATTCACAAGGACAAGGTCGGCGACAGCACCGGCATGCTGGAAATCTGAACAGTTACATGCGCGCCGCGTCCCGACTCTTCGGGACGCCTGCTTCGCCCCACCACAAGTGCCCGGAGGAGGTTTCTTCTGGATATCGGGCTGGGCACGGCAGACTGAGAGTCTGCGCCACGAGGGCACGAATGCAAAGGTGAAACCGGATTAGACCCGGCGATGGATACCAAGGCGTGCTATGCTCCCGACATGCCCGTCGGCGCGGCGACCCAGCAGCGGCAAATTCCCCGGCATTCGGCAGTAGTCCGCGTCACCCACTGGATAACGGCCGCCGCCTTTTTGGCATTGCTGGTCACGGGCATCGAGATTCTGATTTCACACCCGCGCTTCTATTGGGGTGAGACCGGCAATTCGCTGACGACGCCGCTCTTTCAGATCCCGATCCCGTCGTCAAGAGACCTGGTGC
Organism: Bryobacteraceae bacterium; assembly: GCA_030036985.1. GTDB lineage: Bacteria > Acidobacteriota > Terriglobia > Bryobacterales > Bryobacteraceae > BOG-234. The sequence goes on along the minus strand of JASHSD010000005.1, from coordinate 4,626 downwards.
CTACCCGCTTCGACTACGTGCTGCCGGACCAGAACGGGTGGAGCCGCTATCTCCACTTTCAAGCCGCATGGGCCGCGGTGCTGACCGGTCTGATCTACGCCGCCGCAGGCTTGTGGAGCGGACATTTCCGAAAAAATCTGCTGCCCGCGTCCACCGAATGGACGTGGCGAACATTTCACCATGCGGACATCCACACCTACAACCCACTCCAGCGCGTTACTTATCTGACCGTGATCTTCGTACTGTTCCCTCTGGCGATCTGGACCGGTCTGGCGCTCTCGCCCGCGTTCGATTCCGCTGTTCCGGCGGCCGTCACATCGCTCGCAGGCAGGCAATCGGCGCGCACCCTGCATTTCTTCGTGTCGATGTCTCTGCTGATCTTCTTCGCGGTCCACATCGCGATGGTGGCTCTCACCGGCTTCAGGCGGCGGATGCGGGCGATGACGACGGGGCGCGTATGAACAACATCTCGCGACGCAAGGCCCTCACCAGCGGTCTCGCCACCGCTACAGGTTTCGCGGGAATCGCCGCGGCCGCCCGCCTGGCGCGACGCTATCGACTGATCCCGCCCGACAGCGGAGGCATCTACGGTCCCGGCGAAACGCTGACCTACGCCGCCCAGCGAATTCTGACGGCGCATTCGCTCGCCCGCGAATTTCCGCGAAGCATGATCTCGAAAGTCCCCTTCGCCAACGAAACCTCGCCTCGCAACGAGGCTTTCCAACGCCTGCAGGCGAGCGGGTTCAAAGACTGGCGGCTCGCGGTCGACGGTCTGGTCGCGAACCCCGTATCGTTCAGTCTGGCCGATCTCAGGCGCTTGCCCGTTCACAGCCAAATTACCGAGGTGGTCTGCGAGGAGGGCTGGTCTTATATCGCGGAGTGGATCGGAACGCCTTTGGTTGAAGTGCTGAAGGCCGCCGGGATACTGCCGCCGGCGCGCTACGTCGTCTACTTCTCGACCGACCGCGACTGGTGGGACAGCATCGACATGGCCGACGCGCTGCATCCCCAGACCCTCCTGACGTGGGCGATGAACGACGGCGATCTTGCGGTGCCCTTCGGTGGTCCGCTGCGTTTGCGCGTACCGCGGCAACTCGGTTATAAGAGCGTGAAATACATAACGCGCCTGACGGCCGCCGACTCGCTGAAAGGCTTCGGCAAAGGTCTGGGCTCCGCCTCGCCCGAAGGCGGTTATGCGTGGTACGCGGGCATCTGAATCCGCCCTCGGTTTTCCATGTCGGTCTTTCAGGTACCGTATCCGGTACCATTTATCTGTGCCCGCGTGCGGCAGCCGCGTCATCTTCAGCGCTTCCGGCGTGCGCGAGATTGTGCCGGCTCCGTCGAACCAGCCCGTCAAGCCGGCCTGCATCAAACAGTTTCTCGCTCTGATCGAGGCCGCCGGCGAGGTTGGAAAAAATGAGAAGAACGGCAAATCGGAATCTTGAAAACTACCAATTCACCGTGCGCCCGCTTTCGAAGGAAGAAGGCGGCGGATATCTGGTGGAGTATCCGGATATTCCGGGATGCTTCCGATGAAGCCGTAATGTAGTTTGCCCACGAGCGCGATAGTGTACTGTTGACCTGCAATCGGGACAATTTTCTCGATCTCGCGACAAAGAAACCTCATCACGGGATCGCCCATCGTCATCCGCTGTCGGACGCGATCGGCCGAACGCGCCGCGCTGTTCCGACTCCTGGAGCGCGCCGGGAGACGGGTCTCCGGGACAACGTCGACTTCGCCTGAAAAATCCGCACCATCCAGGGTGAGCGTGCCGGTCAGCGACGAGATGCTGCGGGAAATCCAAACGAGGGCTCAACGCGCGGGCGTCAGCCGGAGCGCATTTCTGACGCGTCTGCTTGAGTACGGCCTCGAACCTGAGCGGCAAAAACGCGATCAGTTGACGCAAAAAAATACGACAATATCGGGAATCCAACGATCCGAGCGAAGTCAAGCGGCTCGGAAACGAAATTGGTGAGATGATATTCGGTCAGTGAAGCTGAAAACCGAGTGGCAGAAACTTCCTGCCAGGGTTCGTCAGCATCCGGATGAACGCCTTCCGGACCGGAGCATCACTGTGGATGACTTTGTGCACTGAAATTCCGGCTTGAGCAACCACCCGGACCCGGATGTCCCGGACGGAGATTGGTACAAGGATTTCGGGACCTTCAAACACGCCGGACGCGGCCCGCTGGTCCTGACATTCCTGACTGCGGGTCAAGCTGGATACGGGATCGAGATTGGACGAGACGCCGAGAATTGACTATGGACGAGCGCTTCAGCTCTAAGGTCCGCCCCACTCGAATGACGATCACGGCTGCGGTTATGACGGCGGGGTTCACGGGTCCGGACGATTCCGCTGCGGCTGCGAATATACTCGATTCCGGACGGTTACATGAAATCCAAAATCAGAAGCACCCGCACGCTCAGGTCGCTCCCAAGGTCTGAATCCTCTATCGTTCGACTCGCCGCGCGCGCGATACCTGCTGCGCCATCACGCCGACGGCTGCCGAAACGAGCATGGCTTGCCTTGTTGCCCGTCGCCGGACTCGCCGTCATGAGCGCCCGCGCACAGACGGAGCCTCCGGCCAGGTTTCATTTGGAGGAGGCCACTATCGCCGACATCCAGCGGGCCATCATCGCGAAGCAGATCACGAGCACCGGTATTGTCGATCTGTACCTGCGACGAATCAAGGCGTACAACAACGCGTGCGTCAACCAGCCATCCGGCATTCTCGGCCCGATTACGACGATCCCGCACGCGAAGCAGATCAATGCGTTATCCACGCTGAACCTGCGTCCGGCAGCGCGCATGAAATGGGGATTCGACGACCGAAAGGCGCGGAGCCTGACCGACAACGCGGACAGCGATCCGAAAATGCCCGACGCGCTCGAAGTCGCTGCCGCGGAGGACCGGTATTTCCAACAGCACGGCAAACTGATGGGTCCGCTGCACGGCGTCGTGATGGCAATCAAGGACCAGTACGACACGTTCGATATGCGGACGACTTCAGGCGGCGATGTGCAGTACGCCAACGACCGTCCGCCGGAGGACGCTGCGTTCGTGAAGCGGCTGCGTGACGCCGGGGCGATCATTATTGCCAAGGCGAATCTCGCGGAGTATGCGGTCGACGGCGCGCGAAGTTCGTTCGGCGGAACGTTCTGCAATCCGTATGACACGGAGCGCGAGCCGGGGATGTCGAGCGCCGGCTCGGCATCATCCGTAGCGGCGAATCTGGTGACGTGCGCGATCGGCGAGGAGACGGTCGTGTCGATCCGATGGCCCGCGTCCGTGAACAGCCTTGTCGGTCTGGCGCCGACCGAAGAGCTGGTCAGCCGCAAGGGCATGATGGGCGCGGGACTGAGCATGCGGACCGGTCCGATCTGCCGCACCGTGCGGGATGCCGCGAAGATACTCGACGTGATCGCGGGGTACGACCCGGAGGATCCGCTGACTGCGTTCAGTGTCGGACGCAAACCGGCCAGGCCGTATGCCGATTTCGCGGGGAGGCGGCTGGACGGCATCCGAATCGGCGTGATTCGCGAGTACATGGCCAGAAAGCTGTTCTCGAAGGCGGACGAGCAGAGCATCGACATCGTCGAACGCGCGATTACGGATGTGCGCAAGCTCGGGGCGACGGTGGTGGATCCAGGTCCGGAGGGTGCTTTGTTTCAGGGCTGCATCGCGCGATATGCGCCGGAATTGCTGAACAGCGCGCTGCCGCGGCAGTATCGGAATTTGTTTCCCGCCGACAAGCCGCAGGCGAATCTCGTTACTTCGCTTCTCGCGATGCACTTCGATCCCGCGCAGGTCCCCGCGGGTCTTACGCTTCGCAGCCTCAACTCGCCGGCAGTCGTGGGGGAGGGCAAGTACGAGATGGACCTGTATCTGCGGGAGCGCGGCGACGCGAACATCAGAACAGGCGCGGACCTGATTTCGAAAGCGCGGTTTTACAGTGACCCGAACTTTCCGGATCGCAAACAGGCGAGGGAAGCGGCCGAGCGGGCGACCACGCTCGATACTTCCGCCCGGCTGCAGACGCGGTTCGCCTATCGAAATATGCTGCTGCAGTGTATGCAGGAGCGGAAGCTCGATGCGCTGATGTCTCCGATGTCGACGGTTCCTCCCCGAAAACTGACGTCGCCGCGGGAGCCGAACCTGAATGGGCGGCCTCCGATCGGGTGGTCGTTCATCGGGCAGCAGGGCTTTCCGGCGATTACCGTACCGGCGGGATTTACGACGCAGGTATGGGATCGCGTGCGGGACGGGAACGGAACGCGGCTGGCCGATCCGGTGGCGGCCGCGCTGCCGGTTGGAGTCGATTTCCTCGCGCGTCCGTTCGACGAAGGATTGCTCGTGCGGATCGCTTCGGCGTTTGAAGCGGCAACCAAACATCGCAGACCGCCGCCGGAGTTTGGACCGCTGGCGGGTGAGCGTTAGCTACTTTCCGGCGCAAAAATGAGTTTTGCCGACACAACGGCGGCGAGTGTGGCAGCCAAGGCGTGCCGCCCACGCGCAGGAAACACAAAAAGGCCCTGCGGGGTTGTTCCGCAGGGCCCAGCAGGTCGGGTTTGGGAAATAATTATCGCTATCCGGCCAGTACCCTTCCGATGTTGATCAGATTATC
>JASHSD010000126.1 GCA_030036985.1 Bryobacteraceae bacterium | reverse complement strand
CGGCATGGCCTTCCAGCTCATCGACGATACCCTCGATTTCACTTCTCACGAACAGACTCTGGGTAAACCGGTTGGGGGCGATCTGAAGGAAGGCAAGGTCACCCTGCCGCTGGTCTACGCGCTCGAAAACGCCAACGCGGCGGAGCGGCGTCAGGTGGAAATCGTGTTGCGCGACCGCAGCTACGACACATCTCCGTTCGGCGAAATCTATTCCATGATCGACCGCCGCGGCGGCATTCAGCGCACCCGCGAACGCGCGCAACAGTTCACGGATCGCGCGCGGCAACTGGTCGCCGAATTCCCCGACAGCCCTTATCAGCGCGCGCTCTGCACCCTGACCGATCTGATCACCGAGCGAGATCGCTGAGCGACAATTGCCGATACTCGGCTCCGGCATCCGCGGGCAGCAGCACCCAAAGCGTGTAAACCCCGATCGCCGTCCCCAGCGGGAACTCGATCAGGCTGAGAAAGCCCAGCACCAAGGCCAGCGTTCGCGCCCATGGCTGGCGATCGAGCAATCCCCATCCTGCAAAGAACCCGATGGCCGCGGCGGCAAGAATGAACATGCCGATCCCGCGCACAAGCGCGGGCACAAAGAAGGGGACGTCGGCAGGAAGGAAGCTCGCGCCCACCTGAAATATCGTCATCAAAATGACCCCGGGAATCAGGCGAAGACCGGAAATAATCATCCACAGAATGCCCAGCGTCCTGAGATTCCCGGCGAGCCGGCTCTGCGGCGCCATAACCGGCGCCGTTCCGATCAGTCTTCCGCAACCCGAGCAGTACCGCTGGCCCGGCTGAATCGCCGTGCCGCACTGACCGCAAAACATATTCGCTCCCGTTCAGAACATCAGTTTCAGCGCCATCTGAATCTGCCGCGAAGTGGTCACCGTGCTGGTAATCAATCCTGCCGTGGGACTGATCGCGCCGTTCGAAAACACAATCAGATTCGGCGTCGCAAAATTGGCGTGGTTCAGAACGTTGAAGAACTCCGCGCGGAACTGCAGATGCATTCTCTCGGTGAGCGACATGTTCTTCAACAGCGACAGGTCCAGTTCCGCCAGCCCGGGTCCGTCATAAGTCCCTCTGCCCAGATCCCCCCAGGTTCCAGCCGTGGGCAGAATAAACGCATTGGGATTGAACCACTGATTCGGATTGCCGGTAATCACGGGGCCCGTAAACGCGGGGTTCAGCGACGGCCGGTCCGGGTCTCTGGTGTCGCCGTCTCCCGAAATGTTGGAGCCAACCTGCGGCGTAATCGGAAAGCCGCTCAGCAGCGTCACGATCCCGTTCAGTTGCCAGCCTCCCGCCAGCCACTGCGCCACGCCGTGCGATCCCCGCGCGAACGGCAGGTCGTAGCTTCCCGAGATGCTGGATTGCAGCGCCGCGTCCAGCGCCGACGGACCCCAGTCCCGCGTCAGATCGTTGCGATCCATAATCATCTGCGGCTCGTTGCTCGACTGCGCGATGGTCAGCGCCGAGTTCATATCGAGGCTCTTCGACCACGTGAAATTCCCGCGAAGCTGCAGGCCTTTCGCCAGCCGGTGGAACACGTCGAACTGCAGCGCGTTGTAGCTCGAGTTGCCCTCGGTGTACCAGAAGAATCCTGCGCTCAGGTACGGGTTCGGCCGCGTCGATTGCACCGGTATGTACGGCTGCCCTTCCGCCACTGAGCCTCTGGCCGTGCCATCGCCGCCCGACACGCAGCCGGCCGAGTTCTGGCAGATCTGCGAAGGAATGCTGTTCGGGTCGACCGCGACATAGCCGTGATATCCGTGGAATCCGACGTAACCCACGCGAAGCACCGTATTCGCGCCCAGATCGCGCTCCAGCTTGAGACTCCATTCCTGGATCGTGGGCGTCTCCGCGTTCGGCTGGATGCCCTGCGGCGCGAAGGTCGTGCAGGGAGTCGGCACGCCCGGTCCGCAGGATGGCGGAGGCAGCACGCCGGGCGTCACCGGAATGTGCGGCAGCAAAGCGCCGGAATAAGAAGCCGAGCCGTTGGCCGGAGGCAGCGAATTCAGCAGGAAGGCGAGATCGTCGATCAGCGAATAGTAGGTGCCGAAACCGGCGCGAAGCGAAGTCTTGCCATCGCCGGTGATGTCCCACGCGAGGCCGACTCGGGGCGAGAAAAGATGGGTCGCATTGTTCTGGGTGAACACCGAACTGCCGACGATGGGGTTGGTCTCCAGAACGCCGCCGCTGGTGATGTAGTTCGCCGCTCTTCCCGATTGCTCGTTCCAGCCGTTGGTGGACTCCATGCGCAGCCCCACGGTCAGCGTCAGATTGCGGCGAAGGCGCATCGTGTCCTGTGCGTACCATGCGCCGAACAGGCTTCTCCAGCCCAGTTCGTTCGGATCGGGCACCACCTGAAACGTCGTGACCGTGCCCGCGAGGAACGTGGCCAGCGACGCGAAGGTGGCGACGCCGGTCGTGCGCGAAGCCGTGTCCTCGTTGTCCTGCACGCGCTGCAGCCACACGCCGAAGCTGAACTGATGAATCCCGTGCGTCATCTGCACATCGTCGGATACGGTAAAAAGGTTTCTCCTGTTCCATGCATTTGCCGCGTTGTTCGGACCGGCGGCTGTAATCACACCCGCGCCGGTGGTCGTGTTCCCGCCGCCGATGGTGATGCCGCCCGGACCTTCGCCGGTCACAAAATCCAGACTCGCGGGCAATGAAACCAGCGTGACCGGATCCAGCGCATAAGCCGCGCGCGAGAAGCCGAATTTAAAGGTGTTCAGCATGGTCGGAGAGAAGATGTGCGTCTCCTGCGCGCTGGCCACCTGGCTGCCCAGATTCAGATTGGAAGCGAACAGCGGATCGGTCTGCGGCAACAGGTTCACGCCCGTATCGTAGGTATAGGCCGAGGTAAACGTATCGTGATCGCCGATCGCATAATCGAGCCGCGTAGTGCCGAAATCCTCGTGGATGTTTTGCCGCGGGCTGCTGAAGTATTCCGCTGCGCCGCCGCCGAGATCGGGGCCGTTCGCCACAGGCCACAACGCCATGTACGGCAGCATCGCCGGGTTGACCGTCGTCGCGCCAGGCAGGATTCCCGCCCGTGCGTTGTTATCGGGAACCGTGGCCACATTGCTGATGGACAGCACTTCCCGGAAGCCTTCGTAGTTGCCGAACAGGAACAGCTTGTTCTTCTTCAGCGGTCCGCCCAGCGCGCCGCCGAACTGGTTTCGGCGCAGTGGCGGCACCGAGCCGTGGTCGAAGAAGTTACGCGCGTCGAGATCGCTGTTGCGCAGAAACTCGTACACGCTGCCATGAAGCGCGTTCGATCCCGATTGCGTCACGATGCCGATCTGCGCGCCGTCCCGCTTGCCGTACTGCGCCCCGTAGGTATCTTCCAGCACGTTGAATTCGCGCACGGCGTCGACGCCCAACAACTCGCCGCTCGCGCTTCCCGGCGTAATCGCGAGCTGGCTCGAACCGGTATCCTCGATGCCGTTCAGCAGGAAAAGATTGTCGGCCGGGCGATGGCCGTCGACGGCGAACGTGTTCCCGCCGCTGGTAGTGGTGTTGGCGCTTTTCAGCGTGTAGTCGATGGCGCCGGGATTCAGCGTGATGAGATTGTCGTAGCTGCGGCCGTTCAGCGGCAGGTCTTTGACTTGCTGCGCCCCGACCATCCCCGATGTCGGATCGGTCGTCGTGTTGACGAGCGGGGTTCCCTCGGTGACGTTGACCTGCTGCGCCAACTCGCCGACCTCAAGCCGCAGGTTCGCCACCGCGTCCTGGCCGACCTCCAGATTGATTCCGGTGCGGACCACCGCCTTGAAACCCTGCTTCTCCGCTTTCAATTCCTGTTGGCCGAGCGGCAGCGAAAGGATCTGGTAGCTGCCGGAGGCGTCGGTGGTAGCGCTGCGCGTGGCGCCGGTTTCGAGGCTCGTCACCGTGACCGTGGCGCCCTGCACGCCGCCGCCGGACGGGTCTTCAACACGGCCCGAGATGGACGCCGTCACCTGCGCCCCCAGCGGCCCAGAAAGCGTCAGGAAAGACAGCGCAAAAAAAGACAAAGATACGAGTACACTTCTACAGTTCATGCAAAGACCTCCTCGACCCCGTTACCTGAATCAAATAGCCTATTACATCATCCGCGCAGGTTGATTCGTGACTCCCGGCGACCGCTCCCTCGCGGTCGCGGCTCAGTACGGTCCCGTGCTGGTCGCGGCTCAGTACGGGCCGTGACGGTCGCCGCGACTTCAGACTTGGGCTGCTACGATAATCATTCATCCCCGCAAAACCATGAGATCCCGCGTTCTGTCGGGCGTGCAGCCGTCCGGCAACCTGCATATCGGCAACTATCTGGGCGCGCTGGCCAACTGGGTCAAAATCCAGTACGACTACGAAAGCATCTTCTGCATCGTCGATCTGCACGCCATCACGGTTTATCAGAATCCGGAGGAACTGCGCGGCAAGATCCGCGAACTCGCCGGGCTTTTTCTGGCGGTCGGCATCGACCCGAAGGCGTCACGAATCGTGGTGCAGTCGAGCGTTCCCGCGCATGCCGAACTGGCCTGGATGCTGACCTGCGTTACGCCGATGGGCTGGCTGGAGCGCATGACGCAGTTCAAGGCCAAGTCGGCGGCGCAGGAATCGGTGGGCGACGGTCTCTTCCAATACCCGGTGCTGATGGCCGCCGATATTCTGCTTTACCAGGCCGCCATCGTGCCGGTGGGCGAGGACCAGACGCAGCATCTGGAACTCGCGCGCGACATCGCGCAGCGCTTCAATTCGCAGTACGGCGAAACGTTCGTCATGCCCGCGACGAAGCTGCCGGCGGTGGGCGCGCGCATCATGGGCCT
>JASHSD010000125.1 GCA_030036985.1 Bryobacteraceae bacterium | reverse complement strand
TTTCACCAGCGCGGTCTTACCGTGATCGATATGACCGGCGGTGCCGACAATGATGTTTCTCATCCCTACGGGAGCAGATCGGCGACCAGCAGCGAACCCGCCGCGAGGCCACCCGGCAAAACCGGGATCCGCTCGTGTGGCTCAAAAATGTCACATCGAAGATACTCGTTGCCTTGGGGTTGGAATATACCTCAACACGGCGCTCTTTCAGGTCGATGATCCAATAACACCGAGTTCCGCCGGCAGCGTAAATCCTCTTCTTGGTCTCTCCGTCGATTTCCACGACCAATGCAACCTCATTCGGCCCGGGATGCCGGTCGAAATAGTCCCGCGTGTCTCCCCGGATCACCGCAATGTCCGGTTCGGGTTCGCTCGTTTCGAGCGTTATCGGCTTCTGTTCGTCGACGTACCATCTTTCGGGGATCAGCCGCTCAAGAGCCTGGCGGGTCGCATGCAATTCGACACGATCGTCGGGAGTGACGATGCCGTTGTCGATTATGGCATGATACTGCTCCACTGACAGCGGAAATATCGGCAAAGCCGCCACGACTGCGCTCCTCGATAACAGCATAGTTCACCGGAGATCCGATGTGGGGCGGGGCTTAGGCCCTGCGAGCCGGCCTTCGGGCCGGCCCACCCGTCCCGAAATATTCGGGAACGGTCGACTACTTCTTCAAAGCTTCGACCAGCGCCGGAACAACCTCAAACAAATCGCCGACAATCCCATAATCCGCCACTTCGAAAATCGGCGCCTCGGGATCCTTATTGATCGCGACGATGGTCTTCGATCCCTTCATCCCCACCAAATGCTGGATCGCACCCGAAATTCCCACCGCAACATACAACTTCGGCGCAACGGTCTGTCCCGAACTACCCACCTGACGTTCCATCGGCAGCCAGCCGTTATCGCAGATCGGCCGTGACGCGGCCAACTCAGCCCCGAGCGCTTCGGCGAGCTTCCGCACCACCGCAATGTTCTCGGCTTCCTTGATCCCGCGGCCCACCGACACAATGATCTGCGCGGCCCCGAGATCCACGGCCCGCTGCGATTCGCGAAAAAGTTCGAGCGGCCTGGTGCGGACCTGATCGGCCTTAAGCTCCGGCACAGTCTTCTCGACAGGCGCGCTTCCGACCTCCAGCTTATCCGCCCGGAACGCTCCCGCCTGAATCGAAGCAAAATACGGAGGCTCGCCCGCAAAGCGCACATCCGCATTGAATTTGCCCTGGAACAACTGGCGGACAAGCACCAGCGCCCCATTCTCGACGCGATGCGCAATCAGGTCGCTGACCAGCACCCGGTTCAGGGCAGTCGCAAGCTTCGGCGCAAAATCGCGGACCTGATATGTATGCGGAAACAGAACGTACTCCGGCCGATGCGCTTCGATCAGCGCCTTGAGCGCGGCAGTATAGCCATCCGGCGTGTACTGCTTCAGCAATTCATGATCGATCGCATGAACCTTCTCGAGCTTGTAGCCCGCGACCGTCTGTGCGACCGCATCCACGCCGCTCCCGAGTACAGCGGCAAACACCTTCCCGCCCAGCTCGGCGCCAACCTGCTGCGCCGCGGCGAGAGCTTCGAGCGCCGACTTATGCAGCACGCCGTCGCGTTGTTCCAGCACGGCGAGAACGCCGCTCATATCGCCCTTGCCTCGAACCGCAGCTTCTCCACCAGCTTCGCCGCCGCTTCCTTTGCGGGCCCATCGAAGATCTGAGACTGCTTGGTCTTTTCCGGCGTATAGATCCGTTCGAGCCGGATCGACGCCTCGCCCGCCCCGCCCAACTCCGCCGCCGCCACGCGCCGCACTTCCCTGGTCTTCGCCTTTTTGATCCCCATGAGCGTCGCGTAGCGCAGTTTCGTCGCGCCCGACTGAATCGTCAGCAGCGCAGGCAACGGCATCTCGACGTGCTGAAACCAGCCGTCCTCAAGCTCGCGCTTCACCTTGATCCCGCCGCCCGAAGGCTCGATATTCATGATGATTGTGGCGTGCGGCAGCCCCATGACTTCCGCAAGGATCACGCCCGTTTGCCCGTAGCCGAGGTCGTCCGACTGCAGGCCGGTCAGCACCAGATCCGGCTTCTCCGCTTCCAGCGCCCGCGCCATCATGCGGGCGAGAACCAGCGGATCGGCCGGCCCGTATTTTTCGGTTTCGATGTGGATGGCCCGATCCGCGCCTTTGGCCAGCGCCTCACGGATGGTCTGCCCGGCTCTTTCCGGGCCGGCGCACAGAACCACGACCTCGCCGGTCAACTTCTCCTTCAACTGCAGGCCGGCTTCAAGCGCGTAGGCGTCGGGTTCGTTGATCTCCCACGCGAGGTCGGCATCGTCGATCCAGCTTCCGGACGCATTCACCTTCAGCTGACTGTCCCGCGAAGGCGCCTGCTTGATGGCGACAACGATCTTCATACGGACGTGGAGCCAGGGCTTCGGCCCTGCCGCCGGGCTTCCGCCCGGCGCTTCCGACCCGAACCCTGCGGGCTTTGAATAGCCAACTCACGCCCCATACCTACCCCCCGAATCGCCTGAAAATCAGCGCCCCGTTAGTGCCGCCGAACCCGAACGAATTGCTCAGCGCATAATCGATCTTCATCGGCCGCGCCTGATTGGGCACGTAATCCAGATCGCAATCGGGATCGGGATTTTCGTAGTTCGTCGTCGGGGGCGCCACCTGATCGCGCAAGGCGCACACCACGATGCCCGCTTCCACGCCGCCCGCGCCGCCCAGCAGATGTCCCGTCATCGATTTCGTGGAACTCACCGCCAGCTTCTTCGCATGATCGCCGAACGCGCGCTTCATAGCGACGGTTTCGGCCCGGTCGCCCAGCGGCGTGGAAGTCCCGTGAGCGTTGATGTAATCCACCTGCTCGGGAACGATCCCGGCATCCTTCAGCGCGTTGCGCATCACGCGGTACGCGCCCTCGCCGTCCTCCGGCGGAGAGGTGAAATGGTGTGCATCGCCGCTCATCCCGTATCCGACGATCTCGGCCAGAATGGGCGCGCCGCGCCGCTTCGCGAATTCCAGTTCTTCGAGTACCAGAATGCCCGAGCCTTCCCCGACCACAAACCCGTCGCGATCCCGGTCGAAAGGCCGCGACGCGTGCGCCGGATCGTCGTTCCGCTGCGACAACGCGCGCATAGCCGCGAATCCGCCCACGCCCAGCGGCGTGATACAGGCCTCTGTGCCGCCGCAGATCATGGCGTCGGCATCGTCGCGCTGAATGATCCTGAACGAATCGCCGATGGAATGCGCGCTCGTCGTGCACGCCGTCGCGGTAGCCGAATTCGGCCCCTTCGCGCCGGTGCGGATCGAGATGTAGCCCGAAGCCAGATTGATGATCGTGGCCGGAATGAAGAACGGCGAAATGCGCCGGGGACCGTGCTCGATCAGATTCCTGTATTCGCGTTCGATCACTTCGAATCCGCCGATACCGCTGCCGACGTAAACGCCCACGCGCTCGGCGTTCTCTTCTGTCACCTTCAGCCCCGACGACGAAAGCGCATCCTGACTGGCGGCCATCGCCAGCTGGATGAATCGCCCCATCTTCTTGATCTCTTTTTTCTCGATGAAGCGGGCGGGATCGAAGTGCTTGATCTCACCGGCGACCCGGCAGTTGAACGCCGACGCGTCGAAGGAGTCGATGCGCGAGATACCGTTGCATCCCTCGAGCAGCGCCTTCCAGGTCTTCTCCGTGGTGTCGCCAATCGCGGTCAGCAGACCGACACCGGTGACTACAACTCTGCGGGAAATATCGATTCTCCTTCAGCCAACCGGGGCGAATGCGGCTTTCCTGGACACTGATGCAAGTCGGGATGTCCGCCTACTTCTTTTTGCTTTCAATATAGGTGACGGCGTCGCCGACGGTGGCGATCTTCTCGGCGTCTTCGTCCGGAATCTCCAGCTCGAACGCTTCTTCAAACGCCATCACAAGCTCGACAATGTCCAGCGAATCGGCGCCGAGATCGTCGACGAACGAGGCCTTGTTGTCGACCTGGCTCTCGTCTACGCCGAGTTGTTCGACAATGATCTGCTTAACCTTCTGCTCTATGGGCGATGCCATGAAAACCCCTCCACTATACCCTGGCGCTTGAAGTCGGGAAGCGACGCCCGGCCGATACGGCCCGCGTTCATCAAAGACTGATCCGAAAGGACAGGCGCAAAGTTCTGATTTTACACCAGGGGCAGCGTGCAAAGATCGTAATATCGCTTCCGAACTCTGTGTCGTCCTCGTTGCCGCCCGGAATCCTCTGAACATCGGTGCCGCCGCGCGCGCCATGGCAAATTTCGGGCTGGACGATCTGCGGGTGGTGAATCCATACGAACTCGCCTTCCGCGAAGCCGTTTCCGCAGTCGGCGGCGCGCACGTTTTGCGCAGCGCGCGGGTTTTCGCCACAGTGGCGGATGCCGTGGCCGATTGTTCGCTGGTGGTCGGGACCACAGCCGCGCAGCGGCGCGACCTGCGCCAGCCCATCGACCGCCTCGACAATGGTATGCTGCCGATCCGGGAACATCCCGGACGCGTGGCGCTGCTGTTCGGATCGGAGAAATTCGGGCTGTCGAACGACGACATGAGTTATTGCCATTCGCTCCTGCGCATTCCCACCGCGCCGGAAACTCCTTCGATGAATCTCGGTCAGGCCGTGGCGGTATGCCTTTATGAATATGCGCGGAGCGGGACCGCGCCGGCCCGATTGCCGCGGACAAATCCGATTAATGGCGCCGACGCCGAGCAGATGGTGAAGATGCTGCTTGAAGTCCTGGAGGAATCCGGCTACACCAACCGCATCACGGCGGTCTCCACTGAGCGGAAGATCCGGCGATGGGTGCGGCGGATGCAACTCACCCGCCGCGATGTTCCTTTGCTGCTGGGCATCCTGCGCCAGGTGCTCTGGCGGTTCAATCGGAAACTGTAGGGCAGGATGGCAACCCAATGCCACATAGTTTTTTGACGCTGCGTCACGGTGTCATGCTTTCCTGTTGGGGAAGGTGCCGCCCCTTTTCCAGACCTCCCTGGGATAGGGAGGGCGTTTCCGTTTACGTCGGGGCAGTCTGGACTGATGAACATACCTCATCATTTGCTCGAGGATCAGGTCAGCAGCCTGCTGGTTTGGCGCATTGGTCAGTGCGGGAGCGAACACTTCGACAATGCGGCGAACTTTGGTGAAACTGTAAGTCCGCGGCGGAGAGCCACTTTGCAGGGCCGCTGAAGCGATCATGGCGCGCACCAGGTTATACGCAGCTGTGGCCATATCGATTTCTTTGGCCACCATGTCCGGGGTGGAGCAAGTGAGTTGATTCATGCGCAGTTCCCTTTTCAGTGTCCGCAGATCTGTTTCGATGGCCCAGCGCTGACCATAAAGCCCGAACGCATCATCCTCGGACAATGGCAGAGTGGTGAAAATTGCCAGGAGAAAAGGAGGATCGCCGTTGTCGGGCTGCACCGTACGAACGATCAATCGTCCGCTGACGCAGGCGTCGGGCGGCAACTCGGGATGACTTTTGCGATCCCA
>JASHSD010000124.1 GCA_030036985.1 Bryobacteraceae bacterium | reverse complement strand
GGGGAGGGGCAGACGTCGCCCGCCGGAGTCGATGGCTTGGTCACCGGAACTTCGAATATGCCGGTCCCGCTGAACACCGTGAGCGTCAGCATCGGCAGCACGGCTGCGACGGTGGTTTCCGCCACTGAGGCGCCGGGACAGGTCGCCGGAGTGCTGCAGATCGTTGCCACGCTGCCCTCGGCGGTCACGACTTCGAACTCTGTCGCGGTCCAGGCGACGATCGGCACCGCCTCGACCAATATTATCTATATCGCGGTGCAATAGCGCCGTCGGTCGGAACGGCTCTCGCCTCGCCGATTCCATCGGGTTCGGTCCACATCACGATGACTTGGGGCAGGGAAACGACAAAGACTACGAACCACGAAATCAATACAGGGCTGTCCGTCAGCATGTCTCTCCAGTCTCCGGAGGGAACCCAAAGGTAGAGCGCCCAATAGACTGCGACGAACCACGGCAGGACCCGCTGAAGGAATCGGAACGCCGACTGCGCGGCGTGTAATCGCAAGGCGCGCTGGCGCTCATCCAGAGTTTCGTCTCGTGTGCCAAGATCCATGACGGCCGCGAAAACGCGATACCGGCGGAGAATTTCCTTCTGCTCCGCTTCGGAAAGCTCATCGAAATTCGCGCCATGCGCGATCTGCGCCCAGTCGTCGAGACTTCTAGCTATCAGCGGCTCGCCACGGCGCCACATCCAAATATTCTGCATGGAGATGATCACGCCATATACCGCCCACCATAAGCCGCGTCGCGTGTGATGGTCGTTTCCCGCCGTGCACAGCAGAAACATCAGCATGGTGAAGTAGAATCCGACGACCTGGCGCCGTCGCCATCGCCTGGAGCGCCGTTTCAATACGCCGCGAATCTGCCAATTTGCCTTGGATTTTTGCATCGTCACGCCTCTTTTTTCTCCAGCGTGTACACCTGCTCGCTTAGGGGCCGAAAAGGATCGGGGGAAAACACCGCCTCCATCGGCAGCCGGAAAAACCGGCAGATTTTGAAAGCCAATTCGAGTGAAGGGATATAATCGCCACGCTCCAGGAAACCGATCGTCTGCGGATTCACCCCGACGCTTTCGGCGAGTTTCGCGCGCGACAGACCCCTCTCGGCACGTAATACTGAGATGCGATTATAAATCGACACGTTTGAATTATATACCGTTTTGTTTTGTACGCGCAACAATTGTGGTTCGCGATAGAATCGTTATCACCCAAGTGAACCAACCGTCTCCCACTTTTCGGCTGCTGGCGGGTCTCGCCACCACGCTGCTCGCGGTCGGCGTGTATTCGGGCTACACCATCCACCAGCTCCGCGGCCTGCGCACACTGCAAACCCAAACCATCGATCGCGATCGCACCGACACATTGCTTCTCCTGCGCATTCAGAACGGTCTCAATTCGCTCGCCCTCACCATGCGCGACATGCTCGACGAGCAGGAGCCGTATCCGCTCACCGCGTGGGCGCCGCAGTTCCGCCGCATTCGCCTCGACCTCGAAGACGCGCTGTCGCGCGAAGAGAAATTCTCCCTGGCCGATCTGTCCTCGAACCAGCGGCGCTATCTCGCCGATTCCTTCCGCCAGTTCTGGAATGCGGTGGACCGCATTTTCGATCTCGCGCGCAAGGGTAACGCCAATGAAGCGAATGAAGCGCGCACGCAGATCCGCCTGTCCCTGCAGGCCCGCCAGGCGGCCCTGAGCACCGCGGTATCGCGCCTCCTGATCCAAAACAACGAGAGCGAACAGGCCGCGGCCGTCCGCACGCAGGAGCTTTACCGCGGCGTCGAGCGCAATGTGTATCTCTTTCTCGCGGCCATGCTGATCGTCATCGTGCTGACGAGCCTTTATCTGGTGCAGTCGAACCGCAAGCTCTTCGATCGTGTCGCTTCTCTTTCCACGCAGCGGGGCGAACTGGCGCAGCAGCTGATTTCGATGCAGGAAAATATCTTCCGCTCGATCTCGCGCGACCTGCACGACGATTTCGGCCAGATCCTCACCGCTGTCGGCGTCATGCTGCAGCGCGCCGGGCGGCAGACGGGCGACCTGCTGGAGATCCGCGAGATCGTCCAAGCGGCGCTCGAAAAAGTGAGAGCGCTGTCGCATGCGCTGCATCCGGTTGCGCTGGACGAAGTCGGCCTCGAAAGCGCGCTCGAAAGCTGGCTGCCGCGGTTTGAAGCGCAGAGCGGCCTGACCATCGCTTATCGAAAGTCCGGCGAGGCCCGCGAACTCGGCCATGAGACCACCGTCCATCTTTACCGCGTGCTCCAGGAGGCTTTGAACAACGTGGCCAAGCATTCGGGATCGAAGCATGCCGCTGTGCGTCTGCTGTTCGCGGCGGATTCGGTGATACTCGAAATAGAGGACGGCGGCGTCGGCATCGGGGAGGGCGGCAAGCGCGGACTGGGCCTGGTTTCCATGCGCGAGCGCGCCGAAATGATGAAGGGAACCGTCGAGGTGGTGTGCGGCGAGGCGGGCGGCACGCTGGTGCGCGTCACGGTTCCCGCCGCCGCGGAGCGGGTGAATGCCTGAGCCGATCTCGGTCTTTCTTGTTGACGACCATACGCTCGTGCGGCGCGGATTTCGGCGTCTGCTTGAAGACGATCCGGGCATCCGCGTGGTGGGCGAAGCCGGCGATGGCCAGGAAGCGATCGACGCCGTCGCTGTGCTCAAACCGGATGTGGTCGTGATGGATTTCGCGCTGCCCAGCATGAACGGCGCGGTCGCCACTCGGCGCATTCGCGACCTCTCGCCCGCGACCGCCGTCCTTATCCTCAGCATGCACGAGGAAGCGGCCTATGTGCGCAATTGTCTGGAAGCGGGCGCGCGCGGTTACCTGCTGAAAAACGCCATGGATCTCGAACTGGTCTCGGCGGTGCGCCGGGCCGCGGCGGGCGAACGCGTGCTCGATCCTCGTCTCGGCCGTCTCGAAGAGAACGCCGATCCCGCGCCTTCCCTGACCACGCGCGAGCTCGAAGTTCTGCAGCTGATCGTGCACGGCAAATCGAACAAGGACATCGCCACGGTGCTGGGGTTGAGCGCCAACACCATCGCCGTGCATCGCGCCAATATCATGCAGGCGCTCTGCATTCACAATACGGCGGAACTGGTGGTGTACGCGATCCGCAAGGGACTGGTCAACATCGCGTGAATCGCCGCGATTTTCTGCTCGGTGGCGTTCCGCTGGCCGTAATGGCAGCGGCGAAGGCATCACCAAAAATCGATCCCGGTTTTCATCTGACCGATGTGACCGGCGCCGCGGGAATCCATTTTCATCACAACAGCGGCGCGTTCGGCGCCAAGTATCTGCCCGAAACGCTGGGTCCCGGCTGCGCCTTTTTCGATTATGACGGCGACGGATGGCTCGATATCCTGCTCGTCAACGGCAGCGCATGGCCGGGTCACGGGCGCGGCGGCTCGGCCCTTTCGCTCTATCGCAACAATCGCAACGGCACGTTCACCGACGTGACCCGGGCGGCTGGGCTTGATGTCGATCTGTACGGCATGGGCGTCGCCATCGCCGATTACAACAACGACGGCTTTCCGGATATCTTCGTCACCGCCGTCGGCCAAAGCCGTCTCTTCCGCAATACGGGCAAGGGCAGGTTCGTCGACGTCACGG
>JASHSD010000123.1 GCA_030036985.1 Bryobacteraceae bacterium | reverse complement strand
CTCATTCGGCGCGCGATGTTTCAGCGCCGACTTTTTTTCCGGGCCCTGATCGGCGACAGCATTCGCTATGCGGCGCCGGCGCTGATCGTTTTTCTGCTTCCCCGGCAGGTTCTGTCGACCGAACTGGTCTTGATCTTGATCGCCGGGGGAAGCTCGGCGGCCGCTCTCTCATGCTTTCAAACGTTTTCGGCAGGAATGGGGTCGCTCGTCTCCTGGCCCCGAATGCGCGAGGAGATTTTGGAGTCCTGGCGGGTCGGAAAGTGCATCATACTCTTTAACCTGGCATCCAGCGTCCTAAACCAGGGAGCCGTCTGGGTTTTGGGAAATCGGAACGGGCTTGGCGCCGCCTCCGACTATCAGGCCATCAACAACGTCTTGGGCATCACTAATCCCGCCGTTCAAGGCATTGGCGCGGTCCAGGATCCGTCGGTGGCGCGCAAACACGCGAAATCCGGCGCTCGCGCGGCAATACGACACAGTCTCCCATACGCGGCCGTCGTCGGTTTGTTTGTCGTGCCGCCGCTCGGATTCTTTGTGCTGGCTCCCAAATGGATATTGACGCTCTTTTATGGGGCGGCCTCCCCATACGCCGGTCTTATATTTCCGCTTCAGGTTGCCGCCATCACACAGGCGGTTATGATCGCCAACCAATTCGTGGCCAGGGTGATGGCCTGCATCAATCGCGCCGATATTGTTTGGCGGGTGCAGACGGTTACCAGCGCGGCCTGCCTTTCCGTGCTTGTTCCGGTGGTAGGGCGGTGGGGCCTGTCGGGCTGCCTGGCAGCCTTGGGAGTGTCTTTCGGAGTCGGGATAGCGGCGATGTTCTGGTATCTCGGAGAGATCTTCAAAGAGGACCCTATCGGCCGCGAATCGGGACAAGCGGAGTTCACCGTTGCCTGAGTCGGCTGCGCGAATGGGTCTCGTGGCCGCACCCGTTGCGAGTCCGGGCGTCCTCACTCTGACGCGACATCCCGCGCGTCTGTGGCGTCGGCTCAGTTCCTTTCACCTTTTCCTGCTGTTCCTGATATCCGGCTATCTGATCTTCGGCCGGGCGTTCGCCTATTTCGGCGTAGCGGGATTTTATCCCGGCGAGTTAATTCTTCTGATAACCGCATTCGGGTCTCGCGGCTGGATCCGGCTGCTGGTTTCCGCGGTAAGACTAAGACCCGCTTTGGCGGCAAGCATTCTCCTTTTTCTCGCGTGGGGCTGCGTCGAATGCATCCGCGGATTTCTATCGGGTCTTGCAGCTGCCGAAGTACTCAGGGGATTCGCCACGCACTATTACACCCTGCTGCTGTTCGCAGGTTTGTCATTGGGGAGGTTTATCAGCGCGGACAACCTCAAACGTTGGTTTGCATGGATGACCGTCGCCACCGGCCTTTGGGGGATCGTGTTCACCGTCGCTTACGACCGCGGCGTCGCAGGGGGCCTGCCTTGGGCCCCGAGCGTGCCCATATTCGATGGGCCGCCGCTGCCGCAGCTCGGTCTGGTCCTTTACCTCGCTTTATCCAGGCGATTAAGAGGGTCAATAATTCTCATATGCCTGCCGGCCGCGGTAGCCCTCTTCATCGGCGGGCGGGGGGCCATCCTGGCTGCTGTTTTGAGCCTGGCGGCCCTGATTTTGCGTCCCGGCCGCAGCCGGTTGGTGCTGCAGATCGGATTTCTGGCAACGGCGGCGATAGTCGGATTAGCTCTGTTCTCCGGGCTGGTTCCAAACCTCGGCGGCCGTACCGCGAGAGCCACTCCGTCCTGGGTTGCCGCGAGAGTAATATCCGTGGTGAATCCAGACCTCGCTTCTGGTTTGATAGAAGGGAGCGACGATGTCGACGGCGCCGACCTGATTCGCGAGAGTGGCACGGCGGACTGGCGCCGCCAATTTTGGGCTGAGACCATTGCTTCCCTGGATTCTCCAACGGCCTGGCTGGCCGGCCACGGGTACGGTGTGATCCTCGGGGATCTGGTTCAAGATGACGTAGCCATGGGTCAAGGCGTGAGAACGCCTCACAATTTTGCGATCTACCTGCTGGGATACACCGGGCTTATCGGTTGTGCGCTGTTTCTCGGGATTCTAGTGTCGATTGCGTGCGAAGTCGCGAAAACCCCGCCTTCTTTCATGAAAGATGCGATCATCGTCGGCGGCGTCGGCATACTCGTTCTCGCGCTCAGCGGCAACCTGTTCGAGACGCCCATCGGCGCGGTGCCGGTTTACCTGACGATCGGAATGATGATTTCCGTCGCACAGAAAAAGGCTTCGCCTCCCGCACGCGTTGTTGCGCGAGGCTCCGCCGTTACCGCCGCTTGAAGCGATTGCGCCATGATCGGCATTGCCCAAACCTCTCCGATGGAGAAAAACGCGTCTTTGGTTCCATCCCGGGTTCCAACCCGCGCTCCCGCGGGTTGTAAATCGATTCTCATCGTCATGCTTTATCTGAAGGGATCGGCCCGGCTGTTGACCGACCTCCTCAGATACGGCGCTCAAGACAAATACCGTGTCACCGTTCTGCTTCTTACGGGCGAGGTTGTGTCCAGCGCGGAGGTTCCCGACGGAATCGCGATAATGGCCGGCGATTACTTTTCCACACCTCTTCGAAAGCTCGCGGGAGTTTTCGCGATAGCAAGGCTGAGCCGGAGGCACGACATCGTTGTCAGCAACGCGGAATTGACTCCCACTTATATGACTGCGGCGGGCGCGTGGATGGCATGCAAACGCGCCGTGGGGGTGGTTCACGTTCATCTCTCTGCAATCTTTCACTATCGTCAGCGGCCGTCCGTACACCGGCAGGTGATGTCGCTTTTTTACCCGACTCTGAAAAAGGTGATCGCCTGTTCGGATGGAGTTGCGGAAGACCTGAGAAGTCAGTTTCGCCTGCGCCGTGTCGTCAGCGTACCGAATTCCGTGGATCTGGACAGGATCGAAAGCATGGCATCCGAGGCATTACCGCCTGGGCTGGCCGGTCTGTTTTCCCAACCTGTAGTTCTCACAATCGGAGTACTGGCCTTCCAAAAAGGCGCCGACGTCCTGCTGCAGGCGTTCGCGCGCGTGGTCGGTTCCGGCCTGCCCCACCACCTGGTCATCGTCGGGGATGGTGACGAGCG
>JASHSD010000122.1 GCA_030036985.1 Bryobacteraceae bacterium | reverse complement strand
TGAGGGCTCGTTCGTTTTGGGTGTTTTGGTTTTGCGTGGCGATCCTGAACCTGCTCGCCTTTGAAGCGCTGAACAGCGTCCCCGGAATGGCGAAGGCATTCGGAAGCGCAGGAGGACTGGCGCTGGTCGTCATGTCGACGCTGGGCACGATCACGATTCTGCAAAGCTTCGCCCTGAAGATCGGCGATCAGAAAGTGGTCGATATCAGCAAGTTCATGGATGATTTTCGGGCCACGGTCCTCCAGGACATCTCGCGTCAACAGGCGATCGCGGTTCAGAAACTGACACGCGAAACCGCGACCAGGCTTTACGAAGCGCTGAAGAATAATCCGTCCGAATTACATGAGGCATTTGTCAACGTCATGTCCTTCGGCGGCCGCGATGCGAAAAGAGTAAAGGACGATCTGGAGCAGATCGGCAAAGACGCCCTTGCCCTCGGCGTTCCCGAAGCGCGGCTTCTGGCGCGGGAAATTGCGCAGGCCGACGTGCGCGAGGCATTGAATCTAATTCGACGAACTGAGTGGTACGCGAAACCGCAGGCCGCGAGCGCAAAAGCGAATTGAATGTTGGAAAATGGTGTTTCAATCCACAATGACGATACCCCCGCCGGCCCCGGCAATTCCGCAAATCCCGCCTGCCGCTTTTGACGAAGCGGATCGGGTCCGCGCGCGGTTCCTCGAGGCCAAACCGTTCCGGCACGCGGTGATCGAGAACTTCTTCGATCCGGAATTCGCCGAGCGCCTGCTGGACGAGTTCCCGACTTTCGACAAGAAGATGGCGCGCGGCGAAAGCGGCGAGGTCGGCGGCAAAGCGGTGAATACGAAAATCGCCGCGATCGGTCCGGCTTACGACGAACTCTACAGCCTGCTCTCGTCCGCGCCGTTTCTGGAGTATGTTTCGCGGCTCTCGGGAGTGGAGAACCTGATTCTGGATCCGGCGATGTACGGCGGCGGCACGCACGAAAATCTGCACGGCCAGGATCTCGATCCGCACGTCGATTTCAATTACGACCAGAGCAACCAGCTGCACCGCAGGCTGAACCTGATCGTTTACCTCAACAAAGGCTGGCAGCACGAATGGGGCGGCGCCATCGAGGTGCATTCCAATCCGCGCAATCCGGACGAGAACCGGATTCAGGCATGGGACCCGATCTTCAACCGGGCCATTCTGTTTGAGACCAACGAGTATTCCTGGCACGGATTCCCGCAGATCGAACTGCCGGAAGAGCGGCGAACGCTCTCGCGTAAATCGATTTCCATCTATCTCTACACGAAGCAGCGTCCGGCGGAGGAGATTGCGCCGACCCATTCCACCTTTTATGTGCAGCGCCCGCTGCCGGAGCGCTTCGTTCCCGGATACAAGCTCACCGCGGAGGATGTGTTCGCACTGAGGAGCCTGCTGGTGAGGCGGGACCGCTGGATCGAGTACTACCAGAAGATGGAACTGGACCACAACCGGAATACCGCCGAACTGCATGACTACATCGCGCACCTGGAGAACAGCGCGCGCCTTCCTCTGACGGGTTACATCCGGCAGGAAGGAACGACGGCCGGTTTCTTCCCCGATCTGTGGGCGGCGCCGTGGCTCAAGGCGCGGATTGCGCCGTTCGCGCCGGTTACGAAACTGAAGCTGAAGGGAATTCGCCCGGAGGGCTCAGCCCGGCGGCGAATCGCGATTCTGGTGAATGGTTCCGAGGTGGGGAACGGCGAGGCGCGCCCCGGTTCGTTTCTGGTCGATGCGGTATTGCCTTCCCGGCAGAGCGAGCCATTCGATCTCGAAATCCGGCTCGACGCTCCGCCGGAGGAAAAAGTGGCGCCCGCGGATGTGCGCAACCTCGCTTTCATGCTGCTGGAACTGCGCGCGCTGCATCCGTGGACAACGCTGCTGACCGGCCCGAGGATCTGAATGGATTTCGACCTCGACGCCTACTGCGCGCGGATCGGCTTTCGCGGCGCGCACAAGCCATCACTGGAGACGCTGGCGGGGATTCACCGGAGCCATACCGCAACCATCGCGTTTGAGAATCTGGATCCGTTCCTGGGTCGTCCGGTGCATCTCGACATAGCCTCGCTGCAGCGCAAGATCGTGCACGGCGGACGCGGGGGCTGGTGCTTTGAGCAGAATCTGTTGTTCAGCCGGGCGCTGCGGGAAATCGGTTTCGAGGTGACGGATCTGGCGGCGCGAGTCGTCTGGAACGCAGCAGGCGACGCGGTGAGGCCGCGCAGCCATATGCTGCTGCTGGTGGAGGTGCACGGCACGCGTTATGTGGCGGATGTGGGATTCGGAGGGCAGACGCTCACGTATCCTTTGCGGTTGGAGGCCGACGTGGAACAGATCACGCCGCACGAGCCGTTCCGGCTGCTCCGGCCGTTCGAGAATCGCGAGATCTTCGAGATGCAATCGTTGGTCGGCGGGAACTGGCGTCCGCTGTACCGGTTCGATCTGCAGGAACAATTCCTGGCGGATTACGAGGTCACCAACTGGTATCTTTCGAACCACCCGCAATCGCCGTTTGTGAACGCTCTGGTGGCCGCGCGCGCGGATCGGGACTGCCGCTACGCGCTGCGCAACACCGAATTCACGGTTCACTATCCGGATGGCAGCACGATGCGCCGGAGTCTCGGCGGCGTCGCCGAACTGCGGGAGGTGCTGGAAGACATTTTCCACCTGACAGTGAGAGATCTTCCAGAACTGGATGCGGCCTTCAACAGGCTCGTGGCGTCTGCGAACCCTTGAGCCGCACACACTGGCAGGGTGCGTGCCTTCAGCCTGGCTGGAGGCTGTTATGTCGCGGCTTTCGGTAACTGCTGTCGCGCTTCTTCTTTTCGTCTCTGTGCTGAACGGATGGGCGGCGCCTCGGCGGCATCTTCATCCGATCATACGAATGGAGGCTACGGCATTCGCCAAGGACCGAAAGCCCACGGCGGCCGGTACGGTTCCACACGATGGGATCGTTGCGGCCGATCCGGCCGTTCTGCCGCTCGGGTCGCGCGTTCGCATCACCAACGCCGGGGCTTTCAGCGGCTTTTACATCGTGACCGATACGGGCAGCAAGGTGGTGGGGAACCACATCGACCTGTACGTGGCGTCAGCGGCCGAAGCGAAGCGGTTCGGCAAACGGATCGTGATCGTGCAGGTGCTGCAGGTCGGTACGGGCAAACAGGACGCACGGGCCAAGGATATCCCCGCGGTCACCCATTGACTCTACACGTACTGAGCCGCGCACATCAGTAAGCGGTCCGCGCTGTAGCCCGAAGACAAGTGCCCGCGGGGAGTGCGGGCACGGCAGACTGAGAGTCTGCGCCACGTCCGGTGGACATGCGACTCCAGTCGCGTCCCCGGCGCGCGGCAATTTTGAGTAAGTAAATGCTCAACAGAGACGCGACTAAAGTCGCGTGTCCGAGCAGTTGAGATCGAGGCCGGCGGAGCGCCAGGCCAGCAGGAGCGCGCCTTCAGCCGGACCATGTTTCGGGGATTCGCAAAGCACCGCGGGCTCGAGCGCATTCAGCATACGGAATCTTTCGAGCAGCGGGCGACTTTGGAACACGCCACCCGCCCACGAGACGATCGCGGATTCGCCTTCGCTCCAGAGCTGACGTCGCACCGATCCCGCGAGCAGCGCCAACTCCTGCGCCGCCGAATGCAGGAGGCGCAGGGCGATGGGATCGCCTTCTTCGGCAATGTGGCTGACGACGCGAGCCAGATCGGCTACGCGGTGGCGCGGCCAGGCATGCGTATAGAAAAGATGCAGCATCTCGTTGGCGTCCCTTGCGCCCGTGGCTTCCAGGAGCGCGGGCATGAGAGCGGTGCGCGCGCCCCAGCCTTCGTGTTCGCGCAGAACGGCGCGGAGCGCTTGCCGGGCAATGTCGAAGGCGCCGCCTTCGTCGCCGAAGATATAACCCCAGCCGCCTGCGCGCGCCGTCTCACCGCGCGCGTTGCGGCCGAACGCTGTCGATCCCGTGCCCGCCACCACGATAATTCCGGGTTCGCCCGCAGTGGCGCCGGCGAGCGCGATATCGGCATCGTGGGTGATGGCGATGCGGTCGGAGTCCACCAGTTCATGCAGGAGCGCGGTTTTCTCGTCGGGTCCTCCGCTCATGCCCAGGCAGGCGGCCTGGAAACGCACGCGATCGAGACCCGCGTTGGCAAGGGCTTGTGCAAGGCATTCTCCCATGACGCGGAGGAACTTCGTCCGCGCCTCGGCGGCCGATACGTGATTGCACGGCCCCGCGCTGCCCGATCCGACGATATTGCCTTGTGCGTCGCCGATCACCGCCGTGGTCGACGATTGGCCTCCATCCACACCGAGAAAGAATTCGCTCATTGGAGTTTGTAGAGCCGATTGCCGCCGGCCTCGGCTACGAACGTCATGCCCCATGCGGCGGGATCTTTGCGCATATCCGCGGCGGTCCAATTGGCGTCGTCTACGAGGATATAGTCGATGCCGCGCCGCTTCAACTGGCGCGTCGCCGCGGGGCGAAGATTGCCGCAGGCCGGATCGTCGAGTTTATCGAGCGTTGCGCGAATGAGTTTACAGGGGCCGTCGCAGACCTCGGGGTGCACATCGATGCCGTACTGGTCGTGCGCGCCGTGCATTTCCAGTCGATCGATTTCGACGGGCGCGCCGAAATCCACATCGACGTGCATGTCGGGATGAATGGTTTCCCAGGAGCGCCAGCGGGTGACGGGATCGCCATCGAAGGCCAGGCCGATATCCCACGGAAACGGGTCGGCATCGAAACGCCACGCGGACGTGGGCAACACCTGTTTGGCTCCGTCGAAGATTTTCAATTCGCTGATATCCCAGACGTTCGTTCCTGTGGCCGTCTGTACGAGCCGCAGATGTTGCCGGCGCCGCTTGCTGAAGGTGAAGCGCAGGTTCCAGGTGGGTGCGTAGCCGGGGAGCGCAGCCGTCGTAATCATGTCCTGCAGAAGCTCTCCCTCGGCCGACTGGTAGCTGACCATGTAATCTGTCCTCGCGTACGATTCGGCAATTTGGCCGGTGCCCCAGACGTGCTTGCCTCGCGGAACATAATGGTCCAGCATTTGGGCCTCGACCCAGGTCAGCGAACGAGTGCTCAGGAAGGCATCCGGCGACTGGATGCGCAGCGCCGCTTTCCACGGCAGCTCCTGGATGTGCCAACCGGATGACGCGTATTGCTTCAGCACGTCGGGCCATGCCAGCACGGCGGCGGCGAGGGCAACCGTGGCGAGCAGGGTTTGTGAAAACTCGAATGCGAGCGCCATGCCGAAAGCCAGGAACGGCATGGCCGGAATCAGGAAGCGGGTGCCGATGTTCTGCGGATATGGAATCAGAAAAAACAGCGCCGCAAGCAGGCAATGCCTGCCGACGCGGGCCCGCAGCGCGAGAAGCGCGAAAGGCGCCAGGAGAAACAACAGACCGATCTGTCCGGCGAGCTTCGTACCTA
>JASHSD010000121.1 GCA_030036985.1 Bryobacteraceae bacterium | reverse complement strand
GCACGTGCATCTGGATCACGACAATTGTCTTGAAGTGATCGTAGTGAAAGGGAAAGCGAAGAGCGTGCAGCGCATCGCCGACGGGCTGATCAGCACCAAGGGCGTGAAACACGGTTATCTGACGCTGACAACCACCGGCGCGGAGTTGTAACGTGGTTCGGACACGCGACTTCAGTCGCCTCTTTAAATATCACGCCAAAAAACGCGACTGAAGTCGCGTATCCGGTTATATCGACCTCATTGTGGCGCAAGCACTCGTGCTTGCCGCGCCGAGACTCATCTCGGCGCTTGCCTTACCGCAAAACCTTAAGTGGGACCGGACACCGGTTTTACTCGCCCCGTTTTACTGGTCCTGCGAAGCCTTCGTATCGCGCACAAGCACCGCCCTGCCGCTTACGAGGACCCTCGCGTCGACGACGTGAGTTGCATTCCAGATCAGTTCCAGCGAGCGCGCCGACAGCCCCTGAAGCCGCACTCGCCCCGAATTGCCCTGCGGACTCGTCCAGTCAAAACCCGTCCGGGCCTGATCCAGGGTGCCTTGAAAACGAAAATCCACCTCGGGAATCAGTCCGCTGCGGGCCACCCTATAGCGGCTTTGAAACCGGCCTGAAAGGATCGAGCCGCGTTGAAAAATGGTTAACACAATGGATTCCGGCGGAAAGGGCTCGCGCGGCCCTTTTTCCACATCCTCGCTGGGCACATAACGCCACACGCCGCCGAGCGAATTCCCGTCTTCCGCACTTCGCGTGTTTTCCCCGACTCGCCCGTTTTGACGCTCGCTTTGATTTGACGGCCCCGGAACCAGGCTTCCGGCCGTACGTGCGGGCGTCTGCCGCGGCGCCGGATACGTCGAAGGCGCCGGCAGAATCTCCGATCCCTGCGCCGATATCAGCGGGGCTGAATACGGCGCGGAAATATCGGCCGGCGCCGCCGGAGGCGTCAGCGTCGCAGGCGGTTTTGCCGGAGTATAAACCCGCGGCTGAGAATGGGCCCCGGCGTCGCGGCCGACCTTCGGCGACCGGCCCGTATCGATTCCCGCAACCGGACCCGGATCGACGGAAGGCTCACCCCCAGGCGCAACAGAGCCAGGCGCAAGAGATGCCGAATTCCCAGCCTGAGGAGCCGAGGCCGGAGCCACGGTCCCCGCGACCTGCTGTTGGCTTGGCCAACCGGTCAAGCTAAGGGCGAACTCGGTTCCAAAGGTCAGAACGACGCCCAAAACAATTCCGGCCGCGCCCCAAATCCACGGCCGTGACCACCGGGATCCCGCGCCGGCCGGCATCTGGTAGAGGTAAGCCGGCCGGCGAAAGCGCGAGTCCAGCGTCAGATTGTAGTAATGTCTGGAAGTGGGATTGGTCAGAGTGGCCAAAACCTGTTGCAGCCGCTGCATCTGCACGGCGGCCGCCTGCTGAAGCTCCGGATCCGGATAGTGGTCCGGATGGAGCAATCGGGCGAGTATCTTCCCGGCGTGGCGTATCTCATCGACGGACGCCTCAGCCGAGACGCCCAACTCTTCGTAGTAATTCACGGGATGCGATCCTCCGCTCCCGGGCGCCACGCTTCGTCGATCGATACCGTCGCATGGCGTGCCATCGCTGGTAGACTCGTTCGACCCATCATATCTCTGTCCGCGAGCGTAAGAAAGATGACTTTGCTTTACCGCCGCGTCCGCCGCGACGCCGTGTCGTGAGTACCCTAACCAAAACTAACCCTTGACTTTTCTGCCGGGTCCGGGCCAATAATTGACGAAGGGAGGTGTCCGTGACAGTACGTCGGTTCACTATCGGCTCTATTTCTGTCTTATGCTGTGCCGCGGCCGCATTTGCCGCTCCGGCTTCGTCAATCGTTGGTTATACTGTGGCGCCCGATCTTGCCGGTCAGAAGACAGGCCTGACATCCGGAAAGGTGATCGAAACCGCCGACACCGCTTCTCACATCCGTCTGACATCCGGCACGAAGCTCGACGTCGGCACGGACTCCAAAGGTCAGCTTTTCGCCGATCACTTCGTGCTGCAGAAAGGAATCAGTCAGGCCGATGGCACGGGCTCGCATTTCTATATTCGCGCCAACGACATGGATGTGGCGGGCGTACCGGATGCTCCCGCCCATTATCGCGTGGCGATGACCGGCCCCAACGCCATCCTGGTCACAGCTATTCAGGGAGACGCGGAAGTTCGGAACATGCAGGGAGTTCTGATGGCTCTGGTCGTGCGCGGCACCGCGATGGAGGTTGCGCAGCAGTCGGGCGCCGCCGCGGCAACCAGTTATTCGGGTTGCGTGCAGGCGGTGGGGTCGAACTACGTTCTCCGGGATGCGACGACCAATGTGGTGATTGAGCTGATGGGCAGCGACGTCGCGCAGTATGACGGTAAGAACGTATCCGTGAGCGGATCGTTGAGCTCTTCGGCGACGCCGATACAGGGCGCGGCTCAGGTGCTGCAGGTATCGAACGTCATGCCGATCGGCGGCAAAGGGTGTTCGCGCACGATCACGGCGGCGACTGCGGCGGTAACCGGCGCCGCGGCCGGAATTCCG
>JASHSD010000120.1 GCA_030036985.1 Bryobacteraceae bacterium | reverse complement strand
GCGCGCGTATCGAGTTTCATTTTCTTTTCCAGCGGACCCCGTCTTTAGTGTCTTCCAGGATGACGCCCTGTTCAAGAAGCTCCGCGCGAATGCGGTCCGACCGGGCGAAATCGCGGGCCTTCTTCGCGGCGGTGCGTTCCGCGACCAGCCGGTCGATCTCGGCATCGGGCAGACCTCCCGCCGGCGCGGTCGGTTTCAAAACATCGAAGAACGAATCGAAATCCCGCAGCACATTCAGCGCGCCTTCGCGATTGCCGGAAAAGAACTGCCCCTCGTCCATGGCGATGTTGGTCTCGCGCACGAATTCGAAGATCGCCGCCAGCGCTTCGGCGGTATTCAGATCGTCGTTGAGGGCGTGGTAGAAAGTGCGCACCGCTTCTTCGCCGGCGTCGACGATTTTCGTATTGCGCCCGTCGTCGAATTTCGCCGATTCGAGCCGCAGCTTGAAATTGCGCAGCCGATCGATCGCGGTCGCGGCCGATCGCAGGCTGTCCATCGTAAAGTTCAGGCTCTTGCGATACGGCGCCGAAGCCAGCAGATACCGAATGGCCTCGGGCGCGTGGCCGAGTTCCCCGCACAGATCGCGCAGCGTGTAGAAGTTGCCGAGCGATTTCGACATCTTCTGCCCGTCCACCAGCAGAAATTCGGAATGCAGCCAGTAGTTCGCGAACGGCTTTCCGGTGAGCGCTTCCGCCTGCGCGATCTCGTTTTCATGATGCGGGAATATAAGATCGACGCCGCCGGCATGGATATCCAGCGTGGCGCCGAGAAACTCGATCGCCATTACCGAACATTCGATGTGCCATCCGGGCCGGCCGGAGCCGATCTCGGTGTCCCAGGACGGCTCACCCGGTTTGGGCGCCTTCCAGAGAGCGAAATCGCGCGCATCCGTCTTGTCGTAGCTGTCGACATCGACGCGCGCGCCCGCAACCATCCCTTCGAAATCGTTGTGCGAAAGTTTTCCGTAACCGGGGAAAGTCGAGATGCGGAAGTAAACCGAGCCGTCGCTGCGATATGTGTGGCCGCTCTCTTCGAGCTTGCGGATGGCCGTCGCCATCTCCGGAATGTGCTCCGTGGCGCGCGCCAGACGTTCGGGCCGTTCGAGCCGCAGCGTGGCGCAATCGTCGAGAAACGCCTGCGTGTAGAGGTTAGTGTAATCGGCGAGCGATTTCCCCTGCGCGACCGCATTGCGAATGATCTTGTCGTCCACATCCGTGATGTTCATCACGTGGTCAAGCTTGAGCCCGTTGAGACGCAGCACGCGGCGCAGCAGATCGTAAAAAACGAACGTGCGGAAATTGCCGATGTGCGCGTAATCGTAGACAGTGGGGCCGCAGGTATACATGCGGACCACGTTCGGCTCGACGGGGACGAACGGCTGCACCTGCTGGGTCAGCGTGTTGTAGAAACGCAGTGGCATTGTTGGGGAAAGTTCCATGGTATCAGCGGGATTGCATGATACTATCGAGCAGGCTTCAATAGTGCTTCTGCCCAGGTGATAATCGCGGCTGTAAGCTCCGGATTGCCCACGTTGACCGTTCTGGTCGGCATTTTGATCAACAATCAGCGTCTCAGCGACCTTGCTCAACGTATCGTCGACTTGGAAAGGCGCATGGATCAGAAATCCGTCGACTTTGAAAAGCGCATGGATCAAAGATTCGCCGACCTGCGCGACGGTTTCCGCTCGGAGCTATTCCGCGTCGAGCAGGTTATGGACGCCCGCCTGAAGCATCTCGAAGAGCATTTCGAGCGTTAATCCCGTGGCGCTAATCTGGTTCTGGTGGACCTCGAAAAAACCCTCCTGCGCAAAGTCGGCGAAGCCGTTCACCGCTTCAAAATGATTCGCGCGGGCGATCGCATCGCCGTCGCGGTCTCCGGCGGCAAAGATTCCATCACGCTCCTCGAAGCTCTCATCCTGCTGCAGAAGCGCGCGCCAATCGATTTTTCCGTCTGCGCCTTCACCGTCGAACAGGGCAAATTCCTGCGTCCCGTCGGACCCGTGGGCGAGTACATCCACAGCCTTGGCGTCGACTGGACCTACCACACCGACAACCCCTCCATCCGCCTGCTCACCGAAAAGCCGGACCACGGCTGCGACCTCTGCAGCCGCTTCCGCCGCCGCGCGGTCTACCAGATCGCGCACGGCATGGGCGCCAACGTCATCGCCTTCGGCCACACCGCCGACGATTTCTGCGAATCGCTGCTCCGTAACATCCTCTACACCGGTCGCCTCAGTTCCCTGCCCCCGGTCACGTATTCGCGCGAGCGCGACTTCCGGCTCATCCGTCCGCTCGTGTATGTGACCGAGGAAATCACCCGCGGGTTTGTCGAAAGCAAGGGTGTTCCGGTGGTGCCGTGCGGCTGCTCCTTGCGCACCGGCACGGTCCGCCGCGGTATCCGCGAGACTATCGCCGACTGGGAAATCGAACACCCGCACCTGCGCGAAAACATCCTCTCGGCCATGGGCAACATCCAGCACGGAAGGCTGCTCGACACACGTTATCTCGACACTGAGGAGTCCGAATCGGAAACGGAAATCTCCGGCTCCGAACTGCTGCCCATCCTGACCGAATCCTGAATGGCCGTACTCCTGACCTGCGACGCGATCGGCAAATCGTTTGGATCGCGCACGGTATTCTCCGGCATTTCGTTCAGCCTGCATGAGGGCGAGCGCCTCGGCATCATCGGCCCGAACGGCGCCGGCAAATCGACCTTCCTGCGCATCCTCGGCGGCGCCATGTCCGCGGACGAGGGCAACGTTTCCATCCGCAAGGGCGTTCGCCTTGCCATGGTCGAGCAGGACCCGCGATTCGATCCCTCAGCCACGGTGCGCGAGGTGGTCGCGGCCTCCGCCCGCGAAACGGAAGATAAGGATCTCGACGTTTCGAAAATCCTCTCGCGCGTGGGTTTTGACGATGCCGACGCCGAAGCCGGCACGCTTTCCGGCGGATGGCGAAAGCGCCTGGCCATCGCCGCGGCCCTGGCCGAGCAGCCGGACGTGCTGCTGCTTGACGAACCCACGAACCATCTCGACGTCGAAGGGATTCTCTGGCTCGAGAAACTGGTGCTCGGGGCCGCGTTCGCGTCGATCTTCGTGACGCACGATCGCTATTTTCTGGAAAACTGCTCCACGCGCGTTGCCGAGATCAATCGTGCATGGCCGCAGGGGCTTTTCACCGCGCCGGGCAATTACAGTAAAT
>JASHSD010000119.1 GCA_030036985.1 Bryobacteraceae bacterium | reverse complement strand
ATCGGGGCGGTCGCCCGCCCCGATCACCTTCCGGCGGCTGAGCCGGCGCTCGGGTCGCATCCCTGCGTCGCCCTATCCTCCGCTCAGCTGAAACCGGCATCATCCTTCCGACGCTCTCTTTGCAACAGCCAAAATGTCAAGGATGTCCCGGAACAATGTGTCAAGGATGTCCTGGAACTTGACAACTGAAGTCGCGTCTTGCACCGGCACTCGTGCCGGCGCCTCGCATTTCTCCATTGTCCTGGCCAGCAGAATCGTAGGACAGAGTTCAGCATGTGACCGGTCCAGCCCAGGCGGATTGCCAATCCGCCGGACCCAGAGGGTGCCCCTACCATCCTCTTCCGAAAATGGCCGGAAATCGTTGACTCTACGATGCTGCCGTTGGCCATTTTTATGCTCCGTCGTGAGCCGAACGGCACATCGCGATGACTGCCCTGCACCGCGAAAGCCCTCCGGTGCTACGAAATTCTTCGGGTCACGACGACGCGGGGTCGCCCAGCCGCCTGGTTTCCTTCCAGGTAAACACCATTCGCTGAATCACCGTGACGTTCGACAGGATCGCGATCACCCAAAGCACCTGCGCCATCCGGTTAAATAAAGCGCCGATGATGATCAGCACCACGCGCTCGGGCCGTTCGAGGAAACCGACCTTGCACTTGGGGATGGTATTCTCCGCCCGCGCCCGCGTATAGCTCACCATCACCGTGCCGGTCATGACGATCGCGGTCAGCACCACATAGAAATACCGGTTGATGGAAGCGTAGTAGACCAATAAACCGACCAGCAGGCCGAGATCGGAATAGCGATCCAGCACGGAATCGAAGAAGCCGCCGAACTTCGTCACGCGTTTGGTTTCGCGCGCCACGCGGCCGTCCACCATATCGAAGAGACCAGCCGCGATCACGACGATGCCGGCCCAGCGCAGTTGTCCCTCGGCGAAAAGAAACGCGGCCAGGATATTGATCAGCAGGCCGATGAAGGTGAGAACGTTCGGATGAACCCGGGATAATGCCAGCGCGCCGACAATCGCATTGATGATGGCGCCAAAGAAACGGCCGATGACGCGAGTGACGGTCATTCCGGCTTACTTCTCAAGCTCGTGGATCGTGACCAGTTCAAGTATCTCCAGTTCTTTCGTTCCACCCGGCGCCTGCATCTTTACGATATCGCCCACTTCTTTTCCAAGCAGAGACCTGCCGATGGGCGAAGCGGTCGACACCTTGCCGTTGGAAGCATCGGCCTCTTCGCTCGTGACCAGCTCATAAGTGATCTGCTCGTCTCTTTTCACATCGAGGACCACCACGCGCGAGCCAAGTCCGACGCGGTCGTGGGGTATCTTCGACATATCGATCATGGAGAAATCGGCCAGGCGCTTCTGCAGTTGGCCCAGCCGGGCATTGACGTAGCCCTGCCGCTCCTTGGCCGCGTGATACTCGGCGTTTTCGCTCAGATCGCCGTGTGCGCGGGCCTTCAGAATCTCCCTGGGCAGCTCGTTGCGCAGTTCGTATTCAAGCGCGGCGATTTCTTCCTGCAATTTTTTCTTGATATCCAGCATGAATCGAGGGGACTTCCTCTGACGGCCATTATAGCGGGATCGTCAGCTGCGCATACGCAGCATCAGGTACAATCCCGCGGCCGAGAACAACGCGTCCGGAGCCCACGCCGCCACCATCGGCGGCAGCAGATTGACGTTGCCGAACTGGTCGAACAAAAGGCCGATGGCAAGATACGCCATGGCGACCGCGATACCCACGCCGACCCCGGTCATGGCCCCGCGATTACCCACCAGAAAGCCGAACGGAATCGAAATCAACGCCATAATCAGGGCGAAGACGGGCACGGCGAACTTCTTGTAGTACTGAACGTGGAGCTTGATCGTATCGAAGCCGCTTTGCTGGAGAT
Source organism: Bryobacteraceae bacterium (assembly GCA_030036985.1). Classification (GTDB taxonomy): domain Bacteria; phylum Acidobacteriota; class Terriglobia; order Bryobacterales; family Bryobacteraceae; genus BOG-234. Next base: position 2,281 of record JASHSD010000119.1, on the reverse strand, counting down.
CCTTGATGTATGCCGCCAGCTCGGTGTAATTCATCTGCTTGTCGAGCTTCACCAGCTTCAGAAAATCGTCCGGGGTTTCCACGATCTCAGGAAACGTGGTGACGGTGAAGTTCTGCACCTTGCACTCATCCACGCCGCAGATATTGATCGCTTTGCCCTGCTCCCACACCCACGCGTTGATGTTCTGCTGCCAGCGCGCCCGGTTCGCGCTGATCTCGCGCACCACGTGGAAGGTTGTCGGATCCAGCTCGAAAACGTAGGGCTCCACCATCACCTTTTCAGACGGATCGAAATACTTCACATAGAAGATCCGGTAGTCGTGGATCACCCATTTGCGTTCCGGGTGCAGATAAGTCTGGGCCTCGCGGCCTTTGATCTCGTTCAGATAAGCGTCCTGAATCTGGTTCGCCTGCGGGATGTAGGAATAGTCGAACGCGAACAGCCCGGCGCTCAGCAAGGCGGAAACCATCATCACCGGCAACCCCAGACGGCGCACGCTGATCCCGCAGGCCTTGAACGCTGTGACTTCGTTGTTCTTCGTCATGACGCCGAACGTCGCCAGAATCGACACCAGCACCGCGATCGGCAGGCTGTCGTAAATCAGCTCGGGCGTCAGAAACAAGTGATACCGGATCACGTGCGACATGGGCACGTTGTTCTTGATGATGTCGCCCAGCAGATCGAAGAACGTATAGATCTGGGTCATGGTCACGAAGCAGGCCAGCGTCACCAGAAAGTAGAAAATAAAGCTCGACATCACATAGGTGTCGAGGATCCGGAAAACGGCGAACCGCATCCATCCGCCGCCGACGCCGCGGCGCGGAGAAAACGAGATCCTGGAAAGCGAAGTAAACCAGCGGGTCGCGGTGTGGCGAATGTAACCCAGAAGATCGCTGTCGCCGGGTCTTTCCATACGCGCGATCATGATGATGCCGGCCAGACCGAACGCCCCGTTCGGCAGCCATGAGGCCAGTTCTATCGACATGGCGTGAGATCGCGCCAAACCCGTCAGTGTGATGTAGCCGAGGTAATAACAGAAAAACGCCAGGAAGATCGCCCAGATGTATCCGGCCGATTGCCCGCCTTTTTTCGAGGAAACGCCCAGGGGGATGCCGACCATCGCCAGCATCAGACAACCGACGGGCAGCGCAAAGCGCTGGTGCAGCTCGAGGCGCGAGTTCGTGCCGTCCTGCGTGCGCCGCGGGTTCTGCCGAATGAACCTCTTCAGCTCATTGGTGCGCATTTCCTTGAACGGCTTCGAAGTCTGCTGCTGGTCCGGCTGCGGCACCAGAACGGTGGAGGTGACCGGCGCGATCGAGTGCACGGGCGGCTCATGCAGCCCGTAATCGCGCAGCGTCAATTGAATGCGGTTATGTTTGAGATCCGGCACCGCCAGCGCCTCGCGCGCCACCTGCACGCGCGGACCCGGGTCCGCCTGCTTCACGCCGGTCTTCCGCTCGGCCGGCGGCGTCAGATCCGCGATGAAAACGCGATACCAGTCCGCAACCGAGCCGGTCTCCGTCCGCACGTCGTCGACATAGAGCACCGTATTGTCGTTGGTGAATTTCTCTTCGAAGACGCGCGGCTCGACGTTCGCAGTCAGTTGCGAAGCCGCCACCGACCGGGCTATTTTCAGTTGCGCCCTGACAGCCAGCGGATTCAGCCAGATCGCGCATGCTCCCGAAACCAGCATCGCCAGGACGGCAAAGAACAGGACCGGCGCCACCACGATCCGCGACGAAACGCCTCCCGAACGCATGGCGACGATTTCGTTGTCGCTCGAAAGACGGCCGAGCCCCACCAGAATGCCCACCAGCACGCCGAAGGGAATGCTGAGCAGCAGGATGGGCGGAAGCGAAAGGATGAACAACTCAATGACCGCCGGCCCCTTCGACGAGCGCACCAGCAGCCCGAAGAGATCGCCCAGCCCTTTCAGGAAAATGACGAAGGTCGCCAGCGCCGTGGCGAGAAAGGAACTGGTCAGAATCTCCCGAAAGACGTAGCGGCTGAGGATCTTCATCAGCGGGGCAAAGCGAATTATCTCAAAGCGGCGGTCTGCGGCCCGATTCCCGGCGGCGGGACGATCGGCAGTTTCGGCAATTCGTCGTCATCCTTGGTCAAATCGAGATCGTCGATCAGCACCGAAGGCGCTGTCACCGATACCTCGGCCGCGCCCGCGCCGTAACCGAGCAACGCGAATGGCGCGCCGTTGTCCAGATAATTGAACGTCGTGCTGTCGTCGCCCGCGACCAGGATGTCCTTCATGGAACGCGCATTGATG
>JASHSD010000118.1 GCA_030036985.1 Bryobacteraceae bacterium | reverse complement strand
GTGGACGAGAATGTGCGCGGTCGCCTGGCCGAGTTGCAGCGTCTGGCGGCATCCGGCCGGACGAAGACCATCATCGTGCGTGGAATGCCGGGAACCGACCGCCTCGGCGCGGCCGGCGCGTTCGCCCGCGAACTCGGCTGCGGATTGCTCGAAATCGAAGCCGCGCCGTCGACCCCGGCTGCCGACGAGCGTTGGCGTTCGATCGGGCCTTTGTGCACGCTGGCGCAGGCCGTCCCGGTATTTTCAGTGGACGCCGCGCCCGGTGAGACGTTCGAGGTTCCGCCGCTCGAAGGCTGGCCGGGCGCCTGCGCCGTGCTCATCGGACGGGAAGGCGGCGTAGGCGGACGCGCCGCGGCGCAGGCCGTAACGGTTCACCTGGAGTTGGAATCGCCCGCGAACCGGCTGCGGTTGTGGACGCGAGCGCTGAACAAACAGGCCACCGCGAATCTTGCCGGAACCGCCGCGAATCTCTGCCTGCCGGGCCGCTACATCAAGCAATGCGCGCAACTGGCGATAGACTACGCAGCCATCGACCGGCGAGCCGGCGTTTCCTTTGCGGATGTGCGCCAGGCCGCGCGCACCATCAACAGACAGGTGTTGGATACCCTGGCCACGCGCATCGACGGGCCTGCGGGCTGGTCTCACCTGATCGTGCGCGACGCCACATCCCGCGAACTGCAGGTGCTGGAAGGCCGATGCAGGCATCGCGAGCGCCTGGCCAGTGCGTTCGAGGGGACCATCCCCGGCGGGATGAATCGCGGCGTACGGGCGTTGTTTGAAGGACCCAGCGGCACGGGCAAGACGCTGGCCGCGCGCGTGATCGCCAACGAACTGGCGCTCGACCTGTATCGCGTGGATCTTGCCGCCGTCGTCAACAAATACATCGGAGAGACGGAGAAGAACCTGAGCCGTGTGCTGAGCCGCGCCGAAGATCTCAACGTGATCCTTTTGTTGGACGAGGGCGATGCGCTGATGACCCGGCGCACGGACGTCAAGTCCTCCAACGACCGCTACGCGAACCTCGAGACCAATTACCTGCTGCAGCGCCTCGAGAGCTACACGGGAATCGTGATCGTCACGACCAACGCCGGTCAATCCATCGACCCGGCCTTCCGGCGCCGAATGGATTCGGTGGTGAGATTTCACCTGCCCGACGCGGCGGAGCGCTGGCATTTGTGGCAGGCGCATCTGCCTCCCGATCACGCAGTGAGCGCGCCCGCGCTCGAAGAGATTTCCGCGCTTTATCAGTTCACCGGAGGGCAGATTCGCAACATTGGAATCCGCGCGCTGCAGCTGGCGATGTCCCGTGGCAGCGAGGCGCTGCGGAACGGGGATCTCACGGAGGCGATTCAGGCGGAGCATCGCAAAGCCGGCGCAAGCTTCGTCCGCAGAGCGGAGCGGGCGCCGGCGCGCAACGAGCGGTCTCTGGACGCGTTTCTGGGAGGTTTGTCCTGAGCGTCGCGACTCTGCAGCGGAAAGTGCGGGAGGGCTCCGGAGGGGAAGACGGCACCCGCGTGCGTACCGCAAGGGACAAACCGTCGCCTGCGTCAGCGCCGGTGCCGGCGTGGATGTCGGCGCGCGTGGCGTCGCCCTTTCTGCTTTCGGGCGTCCAGCGCATGGTGAAGGTGGGCGCGCCCAACGATGCCGCCGAGCATGAGGCCGAGCGAGTGGCCGATCATGTCACATCGGGGCCTTCCAACGGGACGCCGACGATTTCCCGCATCGAATCGTTACAGCGCCAGGTGAACAGAATTCGCGAACATGGCAGCGCACAGCAAACCGGCGCGCAGGGCACCGGCTGCTGCCCGGAAGAGGAGCGGCCCTCGGGGACCGCTTCGATTTACCGCAAAGTCAGAGATGAACCGGAGAACGGCGAGCTTGTTCGGCGCAAGACTGCCGCAGAGATGGACGCGGCGGCATCCCACGCCGTCTCGATCAAAGGCGCGGGAGAACCGCTTCGTCCCCATGTCCGGCACGCGCTTGAAGGACGCATGGGCGTGGATTTGAGCGTCGTGCGGGTACATGAGGGGCCAGCCGCTCACGAGTCCGCGGCTGCGATTAACGCACGGGCGTTTGCTCACAAGGGTGACATCTGGCTCGGCCGCGGCGAGTCCCAGGAAAACGTCCGGTTGATGGCGCATGAGGCCACCCATGTGGTGCAGCAAGGCGCCGTTGCGGCGGTGGCTCCCACGCCTGCCGTCACCGGGGCGTCGAATGCGCCGTCACAAAAAGCTCCCGACTCCATCCCCTCTTCGCCTCCGGCCACGACGCCGTCGGCTCCCCCGGCACCGTCCGGGCCCTCAGCCATCTCTACTGCGAAAACCGGTGGGAGCGCGGCTCCCGCGAAGGCGACCGGTGAGAAGCCGGCGCCCGAATCCGCGGATGCGAAAGGCGGGAATGCCCCGCAAGCCTCACCGCCGTCCGCGGCACAAAAACGCAGACCGGCCTCGCCTCAGTCGGATCCGGCATTTCTCGCGGTAACTCAGCATGTAAAGAACGTTGCGGGACGCCAGAAGGCGCATGCGCCGGCTTCTTCGAAGGCCGCCGCGGCGCATGCCGCCGTGGTCAGCCCGTCCAACGAAGTTCCCAGCCGCGCGGCTGCGAAGCAAACCGATGCGATGGATAAGCAGGAGCCGAAGACATTCGACCGGGCGGCATTCAAGGCCGCCTTGCTCAAGAAAATTGCGGATACGGCGCCCAAGACGCTCGAAGCCGCCGACAATTTCAAGAATGACAATAACCTCGGCAGCCTTAAGTCAGACCTCAATTCCCAGGTAGCAGAGGACAAAAAGGAATCACAAGGTCCGTTGGCGGATAAAGTCGCCGAGACGCCCAGCACCAGCGGAATCGACCCGAAGCCGGTCACCCCGTTGGAGCCTCCGGATGCCGGCGCGACTCCGCGGGTATCCGCGGCCGGCGCCGCCCCGAAACCCGCGAGCGACGAGGAGATTTCTCTTCAGGCAGGGCCGCAGGGGGTTGACCGGCAGATGGCGGATGCCCGGGTCACCGACCAGCAGATCCAGGAATCGAACGAGCCCGATTTCCAATCCGCGCTGCAGCAGAAAAAAGATCTCGAAAAGGAGTCTGTCGCCGCTCCGCGAGCGTATCGCGCAGAGGAGCCGGGACTGCTCCACGCCGCGCAAGCGGAGGCGCAGACCGCGACGGTGAAACAAATCGCCGGCATCCATGGCGCACGCGGACACGCGCTTGGCGGCGTCAGGGACCGTCAGGGCGAAGCCAAGGCTGAGGAAGAAAAACAGCGTGAAAAGATCTTCGCCGACGTAGAGAAGATCTACACGAATACAAAGAACGACGTCGAGACGCGCCTCCAAAAATTGGACGCCGACGTAAATACGACCTTCGATGCGGGCGCCGTCGACGCCCAGAACGCGTTCGAAAACTACGTCGATGTCCACATGTCCGCTTACAAGGAGGAGCGCTACGACCGGATCGGCGGCGGCCTGCTTTGGGCCAAGGACAAGTTGTTCGGCATGCCGGACGAGGTGCAGGCTTTCTATGACGAGGGACGCGATCTTTATCTCTCCAGGATGGACCAGCTCATCGACAGAATAGCCGCCATGGTCGAGAGCGGCCTGAACGAAGCGAAAGGCATGATCGCCGCCGGCCAGGCCGCGATCCAAACCTACCTCGCAGGGCTGTCGCCCGCTTTGCAGGAGACGGGAAAGAAAGCGGCAGCGGGAATTCAGGGTAAGTTCGACGCCCTCGAACAAAGCATCACCGACCATCAGGACCAACTTATCGATTCGCTCGCCAAAAAGTACAACGACAACCTGCAAAAAGTGAACGCGCGAATCGATCAGATGAAGGAAGAGAACAGCGGGCTGGTGCATAAAGTCGCCGGAGCCATCAAGGGTGTCATCCAGGCAATCATCCACCTGAAGGACCTGCTGCTCAACGTATTGTCGCGGGCGGCGACCGCCATAGGTCTGATAATCGAGCATCCGATCAAGTTTTTGGGTAACCTGGTGGACGCAGGCAAGCGAGGGTTCCTGAATTTCAAGGACCATCTTGTCACGCATCTCAAAGAAGGGTTCATGCAATGGCTGTTCGGAGCGGCTGCGGCGACGGGCATCCAGTTGCCGCGTAATTTCGATATGGCCGGAATCCTCGATTTGGCGATGCAGCTTCTTGGCTTGACCTACGCGCACATCCGGGCGCGTGCGGTAAGTATCCTCGGCGAGAAGATGGTGAGGGCCCTCGAGACAGCCGCCGAAATCTTCAAGCTCCTCATTACGAAGGGGCCCGGAGCGTTGTGGGAGTACATCAAGGAAAAGATCGGCGGTCTGCTGCCGATGGTCATCGATAAGATTAAGGCCTTCGTGATGGAGAAGATCGTATTCGCAGGCATCACGTGGCTAATAGGCCTCCTGAATCCGGCCTCGGCGTTCATTAAAGCGTGCAAGGCGATCTACGACATCGTCATGTTCTTCGTGGAGCGCGGGAGTCAGATCCTCGACTTGGTGAACGCGATTATCGATTCGATCACCGCGATTGCCCAGGGCCGCATAGACGGAGCCGCCGCATTTATCGAAAATGCGCTCGCTCGTTCGATTCCGGTCATTATCGGTTTCCTGGCCAGCCTGCTCGGAGTCGGGGGCATCAGCGACAAGATCAAAGAGGTCATTGAGGCCATCCGCAAGCCGATCGACGAGGCGATCGATTGGGTGATTAATAAGGCCGCCAGTATGGTCAAGGCGGTCGGCGGGCTCCTCGGGGTTGGCGGGAAGGAAAAGCCGGACGAGCGGACAAGTGAACAGAAACAGGCAGATCTGGACAAGGCGATTGCGGAGGCTGAGGTACTCCAGCAAGATCCGAATGCAACGGAGGAAGAGATCAAGAAGGGTCTTCCGAAAATCAAGCAGAAGTACAACATGGTCTCCCTCGAACTGGTAGTCGACAGCGAAAGTGAGTCGGACGAAACAGTTCACGTGGCGGGCGAGATCAATCCGAAGAAAGCCGGTCCAAAGTCGCACGTGCCAAAGTTCGACGACCCGACGGAGGGTAAGGCAGGGACATACAGCCAACTGCAGGGCCCCAGCGGCGACAAAATGACCCCGGACCATGAGCCACAGAACGCACTAATGACTTATGTGTCGGATCTGACTACCCGAAAATTTGCGGGATTCCAGAAGCCCTTCAAGGGAACACCCATCGCAAGCTACTCAATGGGCGATGGAATATGCCTCAATATGTACCAGGAACGTCATTATAAGACCAGGACTTATGGGAAATCGCCAGGGCCGGCCGTCGAAAAGATCCGCGATAAGCTCGATAAGCTTCCCTCTGACGCTCCCGTCGAAAAGGTCCAAGGTACGGTTAAAACGGTTGTCGATAGCGAATTGGCAGCCGACCAGGTCGTGGTTGCCGGCATTTACAAAAACGCGAACGTATCGCCGAACACGAAAGCCCGAGTTACGCGAGGTCTGGGTCAGGTTGTCGACATGAATAAGCGCTGGTGGCCCTGAGCCTCACATCCAACGATGCAAACTCCCTTCCAGATCGTCCGCTGCTCGTGGCCACGTCCTGTCACAGAGGCCAATCGCTGCTGGATCTCCGATCCGGACTGGGACGCCGCTCCGATGCCCTTTCTCCCGCAGCCGCGCTGGGAGCTGCTGCGGGGCGAACCCTGCTGGACGATCGACTGGCGCGAATTCTTCCGCGCCGGCCTCAAGCCCTTCGATATTCGGCAGAGCGGTGAAATGCGGCGGTTTCATGCAATCTTTCAGATCCGGCCCACGGAAACGGGGACGCTCGTGTTCCACGATGACGACGGTTCCATCATCCGCCGCAACGGCGTGGTGATTCACTGCGACCGGACCGCCCACGGCGCAAAGCGGAACGAGATCGAGGTAACAGCGGGCGAATGCCTCGAAATCGCGCAGTGGCAACTTGACGGAAGCTGGACCTGGGGGGCGGAACCCGCGATGCCGGCCGCGTCCGCCGTCGGCGCGCCTCGGGAGTGCTGTTTTCAAGGTGCGCTTCCTGAAGTGGTGTCGCGTCTCGCGCGGCCCGATGGTCCGCCACTCAAGATCTACACGCAGGGGGCTTGCCCGGCGCGCGCGGCCTTGGCCATTTACAGCATGATTTTGCGCGGCTACGCGCCGCGGGCCGTGCTGCTCTATGGAGATTACCAGTGGAGCCCGGAGACGCGCGCTTTCTTTCAGCGCGTGTTGCCGTTTGCCGCCTGTGTGCCGTCAGCCGAGGTTCTGGATAATATTCGCCGTTTGGGGGGCAGCGCGTTGGAACGGTTGGCGCAGCGCCATTGGTTCGTGATGAAAACCTGCATCAGCCTGTTGCGCGAGCCGCGCGAATTCTGCCTCATGGACGACGACATTTTCATCCTGGACAGCGTGCGGGACGCCATTGACGCTCTCAGGGATCGGGTCTTCGTATTCGCCCCGGATGCCGATTACGAGCAACTCTATCTTTCCTTATGGGGCGGCATTCTGGGACGGTCGAGTTTGCCGGGTACGCGGCGCCTGAACACCGGGCTGTTCTGGATGCGCAACCCTCACGATCCGCAACGAATCGCTTCTCTGCTGCTGCGCGGGAGCGCCAATCTGGGCCCAATGGGACTTTGGGAACAGGGCTTCTTCGCCGCGCTCTTTGCCGGCGATCGCACGCTCGAATTGCCGACTCAACGTTATTTCTATCCTCTGTTCGATGGTCTGCCGGGCGGCATTATCGGCTACGACTACGGCCGAAATCCATGCGGGTTCGCCAGCGTGCATTTCGGCGGCCTGGTCGAGAAGCCGGGCGACACAGTGGCGCTGGCGCTGGCGCCTGAGATATTGAACGGCGCGGCGGGAAAACCGGAATGATTGATCGGCCCTACGAGATTCTCGCCTGTTCGTGGCCGCGACCCGTCAGCGAATCCGGCCGACGATGGATTTCCGAGCCGGATTGGGATGCTCCCCCGACCCACTTGCGGCCCGAACCGCGGTGGACTACGCTGGGCGACGATCTCTGCTGGGCGATCGACTGGTGCTCTGTTTTCCGGGGTGATGCGCTGTTTGGGGGCGAAATGCGCCGCTTCCATGTGCGCTTTGAGATTCGCGTGAATCGGGGGGGAAGGCTGGTCTTCTGGGAGGACGACGGATCACTGATTCGCAGACGAGGGAGATTGGTGCATGAGGACCGGAGTGCACACGGGCCTCAACGCGGCGAGATCCGGGTAGAGGCCGGAGACCGCCTGGAGATCGCGCAGTGGCAACTCGATGGCGCCTGGCTATGGGGCGCGCGCCTCGAGGAAGCCGCGGAGCGGGATTCGATTGACGGCTTTCGCGAGAACGTTTGTCGAAGACTGGTGACTCCGGAGGGTCCGCCCCTGAAGATTTTTTGCCAGGGGCGCGAGCCGCTCAGAACCATCCTGGCTGTCTACAGCATGATTCTCAATGGCTATGCCCCCGCCTCTGTATTTGTGTTCGGTGAGCACCAGTGGGCGGGCGAAACTCGCGCCTGCTTCGAGCGGGCGCTGCCGTTTGCGCGGATTGTGCCCACCGATGAAGTGCTGTCCATCGTTCGTAATTGGGGCGGAACGGCGCTCGCTGAAATGGCGATGCACCACTGGTTCGTCATGAAATCCTGCGTCAGTCTGCTCTGCGCTCCGCGGGAGTTCTGTCTCATGGACGACGACATCGTGGTGTTGGAACCGGTGGATGACGGCCTAACGGCCTTCGGCGAATCCGAATTCGTTTTCGCGCCCGATCTGGATCATGAGGCGCTCTACGTCTCGACCTGGGGTGGCATCTTCGAGTTCACGGAATTGCCCGATACGGCCGCCGTGAATACCGGACTTTACTGGCTGCGAAATCCTTTCGAGCTGAAATACCTGGCCAGACGTATGCTGGCGGGCGCTCAACGGGTTTCGGCCCAATGGGCCTGGGAGCAGGGATTGTTTGCGCATTTGTTCCACAATCGTCCGGTGACGCGGCTTCCTTCGCAGCGCTACTTCTATCCTCTGCTCGACGGGCTGCCGGGCGGAATCGAAGGATACGACTATGCCTCCAATCCGTGCGGATTCGCCACGATTCACTTCGGCGGACCCATACACAAGCCCGGCGACGAAACCATGTCGCCGCTTCTGACACAAATCCTGAGCCGGCGGATGCGGCAACCATGCGAAGGGTAACCATCGGAATCTACTTCGACGGCGAGGTCCCGCGGCTGGAGGCCACATTGGCCGGATTGGGCGTTCACACCCGCATGGCGTTCGATATGGTGCTGCTTCCGGATGCGGTGGACGATGACGCCAAGGCCGCGCTCAGCGTGCTCGCTCCGCACCTCCCGGTGCTCGGGGGATCGGAAGCCGGATCGGAAGTGGGCGCCCCGGCGTGTTTCAACCGCCTGGCCGCCTTCGATGACGCGGAGGTGATCATTTTTCTGGAGGCGGGCGCCGTACCCGGTCCGCAGTGGCTCGAAGGCCTGCTCGCCGCGCTCGATGCCGATCCGGCGAACGGATTGGCGGGACCATCCACCAACTTCG
>JASHSD010000117.1 GCA_030036985.1 Bryobacteraceae bacterium | reverse complement strand
TAGACTATTGGTTTAGCCAAAGTGTGAAAATAATTCCATCCGGCGGAAGGTGAGATGAATATTTTTCCCGAAGTGCCGTCTCTTCTGGTAACATCTGCGCTGGACCGATTCTCGCGAGGCTTGCCGACCTGGCTGAAACTCGACGACACGTTCGCGGGCATTCACCAGCTCTCCTGGTTCGATTGGGCCCTGCTGATTCCTTACTTCGTACTGCTCGGCATCCTTTCGATCTACGGGCTGCATCGGTTTGAGACGATCCGGACTTATTTCAAGCACCGGAAAAAGGCGACGCGCGAACCTGCGGCGCGGTTCGACCGGTTGCCTCGCGTAACCATCCAGCTGCCGCTTTACAACGAGCGCTACGTCCTCGAACGCCTGATCGACGAGACGGTCAAGATGGACTATCCGCGCCAGCTCCTGCAGATTCAGGTGCTGGACGATTCGACCGACGACACGCACCAGTTCGCCGACGCGCTCTGCGAGAAGTACCGCAATATGGGATACCCGATCGAGTACCACCATCGGATGAACCGCGAAGGCTTCAAGGCGGGTGCGCTGCAGGAAGGGCTGAAGACCGCGACCGGCGAATTCGTGGCCGTCTTCGACGCGGACTTTATTCCGCCGCCCGATTTTCTCACCCGCACCGTCCATCACTTCGCCGATCCGAAAGTCGGCGTGGTGCAGACCCGCTGGAGCTATCTGAACCGCGACTTCAACTTCCTCACCGAAGTGGAGGCGCTGATGCTCGACGGTCACTTCATCCTTGAACATGGGGCGCGTTCGCGGGCCGGGCTGTTCTTCAATTTCAACGGCACCGCCGGCATTCTGCGCAAATCGATGATCGACGACGCGGGCGGTTGGCAGCACGACACCCTCACGGAGGATTCCGACCTCAGTTACCGGGCGCAGTTGAAAGGCTGGAAGTTCGTTTATCTGCCCGGCCTCGACTGCCCTTCCGAGCTGCCGGTGGAAATCCACGGTTTCCAGGTACAGCAGTTCCGCTGGGCCAAGGGACTGACGCAGTGTGCGAAAAAATTGCTGCCGGACATCCTTCGGGCGAAGCTTCCTTTCCGGGTGAAGTGGGAAGCCGTGATGCATCTGACGCCGAACATCTCCTATCCGATGATGATGGTGGTTTCGGCCCTGATGCTGCCGGTGATGATTGTCCGCTTCTACATGGGCGTGTGGCAAATGGCTCTGCTCGATTTCCCGTTGATCGTGGCGGCGTTCTGGTCTCTCTCGCTGTTCTATCTCATCGCCGCGCGGGAACTGAATCCGAAAACCTGGAAGCGCGCGTTTTTGCTCCTGCCGATGCTGATGGCGGTCGGAGTGGGTCTCGCGCTCGTCAACACGCGTGGGGTCATGGAGGCTCTCTTCGGCGTGAAAAGCGGTTTCGTGCGGACGCCGAAGTATGCGATCGAAGGCACGCAACAGAAACGTCTGGCGGTGAAGAAGTACCAGCGCCGCAGCGGCTGGCTGCCATGGTTTGAATTGGCTTGCGGCACGTACTTCCTCTATATGTGCTGGTTCGCTGTCGATACCTTCAACTACCCCACGCTGCCGTTCCTGGTGTTGTTCGTACTCGGATATTACTGGGCCGGATTCGGCACGCTCTATCAGGAATATCAGGACCGGCTCCGTTACAATCGCCAACACCGTTTGGAATTCGAGACCGCCCGGTAAGTTTTTGCACCTCTCTCCTCAACTGATATGGGAAGCCGCGGAGCGGATCAGGCCGCTGGCGCGCCGCACGCCGGTGATGACCTCGCGCGGCATCGACGAGCGCGCGGGCTGCCGCGTCTTCCTGAAATGCGAGAACCTGCAGCGGGGAGGCGCGTTCAAGATCCGCGGCGCTTCCAACCTGATCCTGTCGCTGTCGCCCGACCAACTGGCGCGCGGCGTGGTGGCGTTCTCGTCGGGCAATCATGCGCAGGCGACCGCCATTGCGGCGAAATATGCCGTGGCGCAGGCCACCATCGTCATGCCGAAAGACGCGCCGCGCTCGAAGGTTGAACCCACGAGAGCCTTGGGCGCGCACATCGTGACCTACGACCGTCTGCGCGACGACCGCGAGGCCATTGCCGCGCGCATCGTGGCCGACAGCGGCGCAACCCTGGTTCCTCCGTTCGATCATCCGCTGATCATGGCTGGACAAGGCACGGCGGCCCTCGAACTTCTCGAAGACTTTCCGGAAGGCGGACCGGACGCTCTGGTTGTCTGCGTCGGCGGCGGCGGTCTGCTGGCGGGCAGCGCAACCATCGCGAAATCGATGCGGCCCGGAATTCGCGTATTCGGCGTTGAGCCGGAGCTGGCGAACGACGTTGCGCTCTCTTTCGCGGCGGGAGAGCGGATTACCATCCCACCGCCGGAGACGATCGCGGACGGGCTGCGCACGCCCGCGCCGGGAAAACTGACCTTCCCGGTGATCCTGCGTCACGTGGAGAAAATTCTGCTGGTGAGCGAGGCCGAGATCCGCGCCACCATGCGATTCCTGCTGGAGCGTATGAAGATTCTGGTCGAGCCCAGCGGCGCGGTGGCCGCGGCCGCGGTGTTGTTCGGTATGCTGCCTCGGGACATCCGCAGCGCCGGGGTGATCCTCTCGGGCGGGAACGTGGATTTCGATTTCCTGCGAAGCCTGTAGGCGGCGTGGACACGCGTCTGTTTGGACACGCGACTTTAGAGTGCGCGCGCCACGGTTCGCTTCGGCGCCTAACCCCAATACTGTTCACTTAACAATTCTGATCCGCCCGGAGACATCGAGGCGGCGAGTGGGCTGCCGTTTGCGTGGCCGCAGATTGTAGTTGCTCATTTTCCTCTTCACGCCCC
>JASHSD010000116.1 GCA_030036985.1 Bryobacteraceae bacterium | reverse complement strand
CGAGCAACTGGTTCTTCCGCACCGGCCTGCCGTTCACGGCGATCGACAACGAGGCGTTCGGCAATCTGCTGGCCTTCAACTACTCGGGCTCCATTTTCGCATCACCGCTGACGGCGATCTCGGCCAACTGCGGCAACGCCGTGAATACGCCCTGCCTGAGCACTTCTCAGTTCGCCCCGGCGAGCGCGCTCACCGGGTTCGGCACGAGCGGACGCAACACGCTTCGCGGCCCGGGTTTCTTCGATGTGGATATGTCGCTCATGAAGGATATCCGGATACGGGAACGCCTGACCTTCTCCTTTGGCGCTCAGGTTTACAACCTTTTCAACTACGTGAATTTCGACCAGCCGGTGAACGATGTCTCCAACCCCTTGTTTGGTTACACCGTCGCGGCTGTCGGGCCGCCGACCAGCCTTCTGGGTTCGTTGGTGGGCGCCGGCAGCTCGCCGCGCTTCGTTGAGATCAAAGGAATGATCCGTTTCTGATTTGAAACGTTAATGCGAAAAGTCTTCGACGGATTTATCGGACCCAATGGGCCGATGTGTGGAAAAATACAGACGTGATTTTCACCCAACGGTCGCCATTGATGCCCCGTTTCCGGGGCAGACAAATGTCGGTGGAGAAGACGTGCGCCTAGTCTCCACCCGGCTGGTTCGGCCCTTCAATTACGCTGGGCCGGCTGGCGCTATCGGCTCCTTTATTCAGGGGTATTTGCCCCGCGGGCCTGTAGATCGTGGGGCCGCCCTCCGCTGACACTTTTTTATTATCGTATCGCTAATTCGTCCGGCTAATTCGTTTGCGGCTGATTCATTTGCGTCACAAACGAAGTCTCAACGAAACCGGTGAAGACGGTTTTCCGTATAAGAAACGCCGGTTCGCGGCAGAAATCTTCCATAATTGGAATTCGTGATTAATCTGGCCGCATTAAATCATTGATAAAAAAAGACTTATTATCCCGGTTAATGGCGTATGACTTGCTTGATCACCATCCATGAGACCCACTGAACCAGCAGGCCGTGCTGTACGCTGCCGCACAATGGCGGCGGCCTCTATACTCGCGACAGGTCTTTCCCTCCTTTTGGCTTCCGCGTCGTACGGACAGTCGATCATTTCCGGCAACGTGACCGGAACCATTACTGACGCTACCGGCGGCGCGATCGCCAACGCCTCGGTTACCCTGACCAACGTCGGCACCAGCGTGGCGCAGAAGACGACCACGAACGCGCAGGGCAGCTATCAATTCGCCTTCGTTCAGCCGGGTTCGTATAAGGTGGACGTGAGCGCCAACGGCTTCCAGAGCCAGCAGCGCATGGGAATCAACGTGTCCGCCGGAGAACCGACGAACGTGAATCTGCAGATGGCGGTCGCAGCCACAACCACGAGCGTGACCGTGACTGAAGGAAACCAGGCCATCCAGACAGATAACGCGGACGTGAGCACAAACTTCAGCCAGCAGATGATCGCCGACCTGCCCAACCCCGGCGGCGATATCACCTACTTCGCTCAAACCGCGCCGGGCGTCGTGATGAATACCCAAGCCGGCTACGGCAACCTGGTGGCGGACGGGATGCCCGCGACCTCGAATCTGTTCACCATTAACGGCCAGAATTATAACGATCCGTTTTTCGGCATCAATAACAGCGGCGCGTCCAACCTGCTGCTCGGCTCCAACGATGTTCAGGAAGCAAATGTAATCAACAGTCCTTATTCCGGCCAATACGGTCAGTACGCCGGATCGCAGATATCTTATATCACGAAATCGGGAACCAACGAGTTCCACGGCGATGCGGAGTATTTCTGGAACGGCCGCGCCGTCAACGCCAACCAATTCTTCAGTAATTCGGTGGGATCGCCGACGCCCTTCAATAATTTCAATCAATGGGCCACCGACGTGAACGGCCCCATAATTAAGAACAAAACGTTTTTCGATGTGGATTACGAAGGCTTGAAGAGCATCCTGCCGACCGCGAGCGCGCTCACTCTCGTTCCCAGTCCGGCATTCCAGTCGGCCACCCTGGCGAACCTTGCAGCGGATGGCAATTCCGCCGAAATTCCGTTCTACAAGCAGGTGTTTGCCGTTTACAACGGCGCGCCCGGCGCCAGCGCGGCGACGCCTGTAGCCGGCAGCTGCCCTTCCGGCTTCAGTTCTCCGTTTTTTCCGTCGGGCGCTGCCTGCGCGGATCAATTCCGCGTCACGCCGCCCAATTCGCTCAGTGAGTATCAGTGGTCGGCCCGCGTCGACCAGACGATGGGCAATAACGACCGCGGCTACGTTCGCGTCCTGCGCGACAACGGAACCCAGCCGACTTTCACCAGCCCCTTCGGCTCGACCTTCAACGATGTGAGCGATCAACCGCAGATGTCCGGCCAGGTTTCCGAAATTCATACGTTCGGACCCAACACCGTAAATTCGTTCAACGGCTCCGCCCTTTTCTACGCCGCCGTTTTTACGCCCACGGATCCCACGGGAGCCCTCGCGGCCATGCCGACGTTTCTCACCTTCTCGGATGGCACTTTCACCTCAACGGGGGCTTATGGCGAGCCCGGACCCTTCTTTTTCCCGCAGGGGCGGCGCGTTTTCGGTTACCAGATCATCGACGATTTGTCCCATATCAAGGGCAAGCACACGTTTCGGGTCGGCTTCAGCTGGCTGCACGATAACATCACGGACCTCGATTTTGAAGCTCTCGGCGGTCCGATCTACGGGAACATCACGACGACCGTGGGCGACTTCTTTAATGGCGGCGGCCCGAGCACTTCGCTCAACCAGGCTTTCCCCACGTCGCCCGAAGCGGGGATCGGCCTGAATACGTTCGGCGGCTATCTCGCCGACGACTGGAAGGTCAGCGACCGCCTTACGCTTTCCATGAATCTGCGGCTGGAAAATTACGAGAATCCGAGCTGCTCCAGCAACTGCTTCTCCCGGCTGGCCTCGCCTTTCAACGGCAATCTGAACCCGACGGCGGCCTCGACTCCGTACGATCAGATAATCCTCGGCGACGAGCATAC
>JASHSD010000115.1 GCA_030036985.1 Bryobacteraceae bacterium | reverse complement strand
GTCTCCGAATGCGATCCACTCCTATTCTCCCGCTCGCGATTTCTGCTCGCGATTTCTACATGCGCAACAACGCTTCCAAATAGCCGAACTGCCCGTCTTTGCCGGCCGGGTAGATCTCCCGCATCACCGCCAGGCCCTGCGTGTAACCCAGATATGCCGTGAAGGTCATATGGCGATTCGCGCGATACTCCACGCTGGTGTCGTACAGATTTCCCAAAGAGCGCCGACCACTGGTGGAACGGCCGGTATATCCGAACGTCCACGGCTGGAAGGCGCCGCCGCCGGAATACCAGAGGTCGTTCGGGTTAGTGAGCCGCAGCGAGTGGTATTCGCTCGAAATCGTCACCTTCGAATGCGGCCTGAGAATGAGCGAACCGAAGGCATCCTCGATGTTCATCATGTTGAAGAACGGGAAACGCGCGTATGGCCGCGGCGTGGGCAGGATCTGGAAAAACGTGCTGTGCGTGTTGCCGTTCGGATTGCCGTCTCCCGACCCGATGGTGTAGCCGCCGCGAATCCACGGCTTAAGTTTCGGCGCGATGGCGGGCTGGAAACCGCCTTCGAAGTCGAGCGCATAGGCGAGCTGCGTCTGCGTGCCCCAACGACCTGTCTGCAGCGCGCCCCAGCCGACGGCATCGATGGTCCCGGCGCCGGTCTCGACCTCATGGATGCTGTGCGCGCCCCACGTCTGAATGTCGATGTTTTCCGTGTCGCCCTTGCGCACCGCCAGCGGGCGATTATCCGTCTTCAGGATGTGGCGAAAGTCGTCGTATTCGATCACGAAGATCCGCGAATCGGCGGCATGCCTTCCGTGCCCCCAGTCCTTCGTGTACGCCGCGTAGCCGAAAGCGATGCGATTCCAGCCCCATCCATCGGTCTGGAAGACGCCGCGAGTCGGCGTCGCCGCAACGAACGTGAAGTCCTGGTCGGATTGCGCCCAATCGTAGTGGATGCCGTCAAAGCTGCGGCCGACGTCCGAAAATCCGAAAGTCCCGATGAGCCGCTGGCTGATGCGGTCGCGCTTCAGCGCCGCGAGCGTGGCGTTCTTCGGCGTGAGTTCCGTGCCGTCGTTGAATTCGAACCGCCCCGTCTGCAGGCTGCTCGATTCGTCGAAGTGGTAGCGGGCGTAAAGCTGCTTCGCGAACGCCATCGCCGTGTATTGACGATTTCCATTCGCCGTGAAGTAGTTCGATCCCAGCCCCAGCGCGCCCTGCGGCGAAGGCGCGGTTGCTTTGGCGGGCAGACCCAGGAGAAACGGCACAGCGATTTCTTCGTCGAAATCCATCGATCCCGTTTTCTCGGCAAAGTTCAGCCGGAGCAGATTACCCGAATACGCATATTGATTCTGGTATGTTCCGGTGGGCTGAAACCAATTCCAGATGTAGACGCGCGATCGCAGCGCGGCGGTGAAGTTCACGTCGCCGAGCTTGATCGTGTCGTCCGTGGTTTGCGCGCTGGCCCAACTTGGGCCCCAACTTGGGATAAGCTGCGCGGCTGACAACAGAGCGGCTGCCAGAAGGATTTTTCTCATGTTCAGTCTCCCATCGCTCCGGCCATCGCCATTCGGGCGGAAAACCGCTCGGCGATTTCGCGCTTCGCCGACTGTTCTTCGGCTTCAGAGAATCGAACGACTAAAGTGAAGACGGAGACGAACGCCACAATCACTCCCAGGACAAACAGAGCCTGTGTCCAGGGAATGCTTCCCTTGAAGAGAAAGCTCGCCAGCACCGAACCCACATTGCCGCCCGCGCCCACGATTCCGGCAACCGCGCCGAGGGCCTTCTTATTGACGAAAGGCACAACCGCGTAGGTCGCGCCATTCGCCATTTTGAGGAAGAGACCGGTCAGCATCATTGTGCCGATCGCGAGAGGCAGCCAACGCATCTGCGAGAAGATCGTCAGCGCGAAGCCCTCGCAGAGAAGCGCGGCGCCCAGAAACCGGACGCGCCCGCGGAGACCTCGCCGCTTGTGACATTGATCGCTCACCGCGCCGCCCAGCGCCCGCGCAAAGAGGTTCATCATGCCGAAGGAGGACGCAACCAAACCCGCGGCGGTCAGCCCGAGATGGAAATTGTCCGTGAAATACAGCGCCGCGATATTGTCGATCGTCAATTCCATGCCGAAGCAGGCGCCGTAAATCACGAACAGCGCCCACACTCGCGGATCGCGGCAAGCCGCGGCGAAAGCGCCTTTCGCCGCGGACGCGCCCGTCATTTCCCCGCGCGCGCGCAATTCCCTGAAATCGCCGTCGGCGGTGTCCCGGGTCAGCCGATAATACGCGATTCCGGTGATCAGCATCACCACTCCAGGCACTACCATCGCCATGCGCCAGCCCAACCATTGACTCGCGCCGAGGCTCACGAAAGCTGCAAACAACAGCGGCATCGCCATCTGCGTCACG
The DNA here is from genome assembly GCA_030036985.1 of Bryobacteraceae bacterium. Classification (GTDB taxonomy): domain Bacteria; phylum Acidobacteriota; class Terriglobia; order Bryobacterales; family Bryobacteraceae; genus BOG-234. Next base: position 15,724 of record JASHSD010000115.1, on the reverse strand, counting down.
CCTCCGCCGAGGTTTCCCCAGCCCGCGGAAGCCGCATTCGCGGTGCCGACGATATTCGGCGCAAACATCAGCGACGTGTGATACTGCGTGATCACGAACGATGCGCCGATGGCCCCGATGGCGAGCCGGAAAAGAAGAAATGTCTTGTAATCGTGCGAAAGCCCGACTCCCATGACCAGCAGCGATCCCAGCACAAGCAGCCAGGCGTAGGCGCGCCGCGGTCCGATGCGGTCACAGAGAAATCCCATCAGCGCCCGCACAATCACGGTCATCGCAACCGAGGCGATGGTCAGATTGCCGATCTGCGCTTTGGTAAGATGCAGCTCCTGGCGAACGACCGGCATCAGCGGCGCCAGGCCGAACCAGCCAAAGAAGCAGATGAAGAAAGCGAACCACGACATGTGGAACGCGCGCATCGGGACGCTGGAAAAATCCGCGAGCCGGATGCTGGTGGCTTTGTTTCTCAGATTCATACAGGCTCTCTTGTGTTGTTTTCAAACTGCGCTCCGACGGGGAGACGTACTTGAGCACAAGGGATGCCCGTTTGCATCCGCATCGCGATCGGATTGCCGCTACGCAGCGGCTTCGGATTCGTTAAACGCCCGGCCCGCGGTCAGATCGACGAGAACGACTCCGTCCTCGACGCGGGTCGGGAAAACCGCGAGACACTTCGCTTCCGCGGCTCGCACCGGCATGCCGGTTTCAAGATCGAAATGCCGCCCGTGCAGCGGGCAGACCACAGCCGTTCCCGTTACGATCCCGTCGCACAGCGGTCCACCCCTGTGAGGGCAGGCGTTCTCGATGGTCAGGAAACGGCCGTTCACATTGAAGATGGCTATTTCGAGTTCGCCAATTCGGACCGGCCGTCCTTCGCGCGGAGGGATATTCTCGACGCGCGTGATCTTCGTCCACGTCATACTAATTGAGCCTCTTCTCTCTCGCGCACAACGGACCCTTCGGCCTGTGCGCTCATAGGCACTCGCTCCATCGGCTCGATCTGCACGAACTGCGTGGGATTGGCCGGATGGTTCCGCTCCAGCCAGGCATCCTGGGAAAGCGCCTTTGAACGATGCAGGCGATCCAATATTTTCCGCCTTTCTTCCTCCGGCGCGTAGACCGTTTCTTTGCGAATCTTCTCGATGCCGAGACGCTCCACGAAATCGTAGCTGCGTTCCAGATAATTGCCGTTCTCGCGGTAATACTGAAAGAAAAGCCCGGCGGCTTCGAGCGCCTGCTCCGTCGTCTCAACGGTGATCAGCAGATCCGCCTTCCGCACCGATTTGCCCGCGGCGCCGCCGACCACAACCTGCCAACTGCCATCCTGGCCGACGAATCCGAGATCCTTCACCGTGGCTTCGGCGCAGTTGCGCGGACACCCGACGACGCCCATCTTGAATTTGTGCGGCGTGAAGAGATTTTCGAAACGCCGCTCCAGCTCGATTCCCGTGTTCGTCGAATCCTGCACGCCGTAGCGGCAGAATTCCGTGCCGACGCAGGTTTTGACCATGCGTACGCCCTTCGTGTAGGCCTGTCCGGAAGACATGCCCAGATCGCGCCACACATTCGGCAGGTCGGCCTTCTTCACGCCCAGCAGATCGATGCGCTGGCTGCCGGTCACCTTCACCATCGGGACGTTGTATTTGTCGGCCACATCCGCGATGCGCCGCAGTTCATCGGGCGAGGTCACGCCGCCGCGCATGCGCGGAATTACCGAAAACGTTCCGTCTTTTTGGATATTCGCGTGTACGCGATCATTGATGAAGCGCGCCGAGCGGTCCTCTTCGTGGTCTCCGCACCAAAGCATGTCGAGCATGTAGCTGAGCGCGGGCTTGCACACCTCGCAGCCCTTGCGATTGCCGTAGACCGCGAGCACTTCCTCGACGGATTTCAGTTTCTGTCCGCGCACGATTTCCCGCAGCCGCTCGTAGGAAAAGGGCACGCAGGAGCACAGCGTCGTTTTGGTTTCTTCCTGAAAGTCGGGCGCGACGGCGCGCAGCAGTTTCTCGCAAAGGCCCGCGCAACTGCCGCAGCTGGTGGATGCCTTGGTCCGCGCCTTCAACTGGCCCAGCGTCGTGATGCCGTGTTTGTGAATGGCTTCGATGATCTCGCCTTTGCGCACGCCATTGCAGCCGCAGATGGTTTCGTTATCCGGCATTTCCGCGACTGCGAGTCCGGGATCGCCGACCGTAGGCGGAAACAGCAACTGCCGCCGCAACGGCGCCAGATCCGTGCCGCTGCGCATCCAGTCCAGGTAGGTCTGTTCGTCTTCGATGTCGCCCACCAGAATCATTCCGTGCAGGCGGCTGTTCTTCAGCAGAAGCTTCTTGTATGCGCCCATGGCGGGATCTTCATAGCGCACCACCTCGACTCCAGGCTCGCATTCATCGATCGAGCCCGCGGAGAAGATATCGATCCCCATGATTTTGAGCTTCGCGGCCGGCGCCGGCGGCGAGAAAACCGGACCGCGATTGTCCGTGATCGTCGCCGCCAGCACGCGCGCCTGATCGAACAGCGGAGCCACCAAACCGAATGTCTGGCCGCGATGCTCGGTGCACTCTCCTACGGCGAAAATCCGCGGGTCCGACGTCTCGAGAAAATCGTTCACGACAATGCCGCGGTTCACCTGGAGGCCGGCCTCGCGCGCGAGAATCGCGTTTGGTTTGATGCCCGCTGCGATCACCACCAGCTCGGCTTCCAGTTCCTCGCCCGAAGCGAACCGCAGGCCGTCGACGTGGCCGTTGCCGACAATCGCCGCCGTCTGCCGCGGCAGCATGACGCGGATGCCGAGGCTTTCGATGCGCCGCTTGAGATATTCGCCTCCGGTTGCATCCAACTGGCGCTCCATCAGCGAGTCCATCAGATGAATCACCGTGACTTCGCAGCCGCGGACCTGCAGGCCGCGCGCGGCCTCGAGGCCGAGCAATCCACCGCCGATAACAACGGTCTTCAGACCCTTCCGCGCCTTGGCCAGTAATGCGTTCGTGTCGTCGAGAGTGCGGAAGACATGAACGTTTTCTTTGTCGACTCCGGGAATCGGCGGAATAAACGCGGTGCTGCCCGTGGCGAGGATCAGCTTGTCGTAAGGCGTCGACTGGCCATTCCGATCGATGACGACCCGCGCCCCGCGATCGATACGGGAAACCCTGATTCCCAGCCGTGTGCAGATGCCGTGCGCCCGGTACCAGTCGATGTCGTTGAGCACGATCTCGTCGGCCGATTTCTCGCCCGCCAGCACCATCGACAACAGAATGCGGTTGTAATTGACGTGCGTCTCGTCGCCGAAGATCGTGATCTCGAAATCCGGCCCGTGCTTCAGAATGTGCTCGACGCAGGCGACCCCGGCCATGCCGTTGCCGACCACGACCAGTTTTTCAGGCAACCGCGGCCTCCGCAGTATTCACAATCTGTCCGGCCAAGGGCGTCACAGCCGCGGCGACCTCGCCGATCAGCTCTTCGCTCACGCCCAGTTCGCGCAGCGTCTCCACCAGATGCGTGGCGACAGCGTCAAAATGCCGATTCGCGATCCGCAGCCGCGAATGCGCCTTCGACATCGACGCGCCGACGTATTGTTGCGGCCCGCCCAGAACCTGCGAGAGAAATGCGAACTGATGCCGCTTCAGCCGCGGCATTTCGACGTCCTGAAAGAACGGAGCCAGCAGCGGGTCGGCGAGCACTCGGACGTAAAAACGCTCGACTACGAGGTTGATCGCCGGCTCGCCTCCAAGACGGTCATAGAGAGTCATCTGTGGGATCTCCTTTCTCCTCTGTTCGGATTGCTCAGCTCGACACGCACGGCGCACTGCTTGTAATTCGGTTCGCGCGATACGGGGTCGAATGCGCTTTGCGTGACTTCGTTGACGTTGGTTTCGAAAAAATGAAAAGGCATGAACACCTGGCCGGGCGCGGTGATTTCGGTCAGACGCAATTCGATTCCGCGCGTGCGTCCACGGCGCGAAATCACATCCACCGCATCGTGGCTGCGCAGGCCGAGGCGCTTGGCGTCGCGCGGATTGATTTCGAGCCATGCCCGCGGCGAGAGACGTTCCAGAATTGGGACTTCCCGAGTTTTCGTGCGCGTATGCCAGTGCTCGACCGTGCGCCCTGTATTCAAGACGAACGGGAAATCGCCGCCGGGCTGCTCCGGGAAAGGCGTCCAGTCGGCGCAGATCAGTTTGGCCTTGCCGTCGGGCGTTTTGAATTTGCCGTCGGCATAGAGACGCGAGGCAGGCTCGGGCGCGGCGCCTTCGGGAAGCGGCCACTGCACGGCGCCATGACTCGCGAGCAATTCGTAACCGATGCCCGAGTAATCGCAGAGGCGTCCGCGAGAGATGCGCCGCCATTCGTTGAAGGCGTCTTCCGGCCGGGTCCAACCGCGGAAGAGCGAATCGCGGCAACCCAGTTTTTCGGCGACCGCGAGGAAGATGTCGAAATCCGCGCGCGCTTCGCCCGGCGGAGTGACGGCCTTATTGACCTTGCTGACACGCCGTTCGGAATTGGTGTACGTGCCTTCTTTCTCGCCCCACATCGCGGCCGGGAGCACGAGATCCGCCAGTTCCGTGGTCGGCGTCGGATGATAACCGTCCTGCACGACCAGAAAATCCAGGTTCGAAAGGCCGTGCCGAAGCAGTCCCTGATTCGGATAAGAAACCAGCGGATTGGTGGCGACGATCCACAACGCGCGAATTTTTTTCGCCACTGTAGCTTCGATGATGTCGGGATAAGCCAGACCGCGTTTGCGCGGCAGCCTTGCTTCGTCTATCTGCAACAGCTCAGCCAGCTCCGCGCGATCGCCCGGGTCTTCGAATTTCCGGTACCCCGGCATCGATGACGTAAAGCTCGCCTCGCGCGATCCCATCGCATTGCACTGCCCGGTGATGGAAAACGGCGCGGCGCCGGGCCTGCCGATCTGGCCGGTCAGCAGTGCGAGATTGCAGATCGCATTTACAGTCGCGGTGCCGATGGTGCTGTGATTCACGCCCATCGTCCAGCCGATGAAGCCCGCTTTGGCGCGCCCGTAGAGCAACGCGGCTTTGAAGATGATGTCCTGGCTGAGCCCGGTAATCCCCGCCACTTTCTCCGGCGTGTAGGCGGCGAGGAAATTCGATAGTTCGTCGAATCCGGTGGTGTGCTTGTCGATAAAATCGCGATCGATCAGGTTGTACCGGATCAGGATGTGCGAGATCCCGTTGATCAGCGCCAGGTCCGACCGCGGTTTCAACGGCAGATGCAGATCCGCCATCATGGCCGTTTTCGTCACGCGCGGATCGGCGACGATCAGCGTTTTGCCGGGATTCGCTTCGAGGTACTGACAGAGAATCGGATGATTCTCGGCCAGATTCGCGCCGATCAGCAGCACCACATCGGCGCGCTCCAGATCTTCGTAATTGCCCGGCGGGCCATCGCTGCCGAAGGAGAGCTTGTAACCGGAAACCGCCGTCGCCATGCAAAGCGTGGTGTTGCCGTCGTAGTTATTCGTGCCGAAGGCGAGCTGCACGAGTTTGCCGAGCGTGTAGAATTCCTCGGTCACCAGCTGACCCGTGCTCAGAACGCCCAGAGACTCGGGACCGTACTTCGCCTGCACTTTGCGGAAGCGGTCCACCATCGTTTCCAGGGCTTCGTCCCAACTCACGCGCTGAAGTTTGCCGCTCTTTCGCAACAGCGGAACCTTCGCCCTGTTTTCCGCGCCGATGGTGTAGTGCTCCGACAGCCCTTTGGGACAGAGCTTGCCGCGATTCACCGGATGCGACGCGAGCGGCCGGGACGCGACGGCGCGGCCGTCTTTCACGCCGATCTCGATGCCGCAGCCGACGGAACAATATCCGCAGGTGGTCGCGACCCAATGGTCGGGAATTTTCTTCGCCGAGGTATAGCCGGTGGATTCGCCGCGCGCGTATTTGTAGTCTTCGGCCAGATTGTCCAGCCCGATCACGCGCTTCAGGTTCTGAAAACTACGGCCGAGGGTCCTCATGCAGCTTTCCTCCCACCGGAAGCGAACGCTGCCGCGACATTTTTCGGCACAACGCTCACGAAAAAGAGATAGCGGCCGAGAAGTTCTCCCGCAATAGCGGCCACGAATGCGCCTCGGATAGTCCATGGCGAAACAGCTGTCATTGGAGCCACAATTCCCGCCGCGATCAGAATTGCCAGTCGCGTCACGAACAATGTCCGCAGCCGCCCCGCAAGCAACAGCGAGGATGAGCGCAGCTCGAACGACTCCGACCGTGATAGCCAGAGAAATTTCCCCGACTGCACGATCAGCTGCGCCACGCCCCCGGCCACCGAGACAAGCAACAGCGCGGACGGCGCCTTTTGATCCAGCGCCCGCACAAAGGCCGGGCCCAGCAACAGCGCCGTGGAAAAGAATTCGGCGACGGTATAGCCGCTGAACCAGGCGGGCCGCGCCCGCACGATGTAAATACAGGCCGAGCAGGTGATGCCCGCGAGGCCCGCGATCGCCGTGGCCAATCCCGCCGCGAAGCGGCCTGGCAACCCCAGAAACAGAACGGCGGCAAACATGCCGGCCGCGCCCGCGAATAACGAAAGGGTCAGCACTTCGCGGCTTAACCAGGAACGCCGCAAGCCGCGCATCGCCCTCCACGCGTGAATCGGGCGGCCGAGGTGCATGGTGGAAGCGCCCAGGCTCAATCCGGCGAGCGTCAGCGAAGCCAACGCCGCAATTTTCAGATTCGCGCCGGCCCCGTTGAAACTCATAAGCCACAGCGCGACGAAAGCGCCCACGCACAGCTGCGTGAGGACAAGCATGAATACCAGCGGCCAGTGGGGATGTTCCGGCGCGACGCGATTCGTGTCGACGCGTCCCAGATCCGGCACAAGGCTCTCCGGCAGCGTGACGCGGGTGGTGGAGATGCTGTCGTCAGCCGAGGGCAGTCCCGGCGCGTTGGCCGCAAGATAATCGCGGCGCCAGTCCGCCACATTCACGATCTCGATCGCGATCGCCCCTTCGGGACACGCGGCCACACAAGCCGGGGACATACCGTCGCTGAGCCGGTTGTGACACATGTCGCATTTGCCGACAACGCCGCGCTCCGGGTTGTACTGCGGCACGCCATAGGAACAATTCCAGGTGCAGTACTGGCAGCCGATGCAGGCTTCGGCGCTGTGCACCACGACGCCCGTCACCGGGTCTTTCGTATAGGCTTCCACCGGGCAGCCGATGAGGCACGATGGCTCGAGGCAATGGTTGCAGCCCATCGACAGATAGTGACGCTGTGTATGCGGATAGTAGCCGCCTTCCACTTCTCCGACGCGGCGCCAGTTCAATTCGGCCGGATTGCCGTTCTGCTCATTGCACGCGACCACGCAACATCTGCAGCCGATGCACTTCGTCATATCGAAGTGGAACCGGTATTGTTCGCCTTCGGCCAGCGGACGCGACGGAATCAGCTCGCGCGGCGACGTTTCGATCTGCACAAGCCCGCGGACAGACGGCGCGGCGGGCGCGGTGTAAAGCAGCGGGCTGTCCATCAGCGGCAACGTCGTCAAACCGTCGATCCTTTCGAGATACACGTCCCCTCATGGCGCCGACATGGCGTCTCGGGAGAAGCAAGACTGCAATTGCGCGAACGAATCGCGCGGATTAAACAAGTTCTTTGTAGTCGAAGGTCGGCCCTACAGTGAGCCTAGGTGGGAACAAGACGCGGGTCCCGGAATGCCCCGGAAAACCCGTTTGTTTCGCGGACGAGCTAAGTTCAGGATAGCAACAGTTTTGCCTTTGAGAACAGGCGTCTCGATAGATATTTTTTATCGGGTTGATCGCCCGGACACGCGACTTCAGCCACATCTTTATCGGACACGCGACTTCAGTCGCGTTTTTAGATGCCGCGCCCAAAAAACGCGACTGAAGTCGCGTGTCCGGTTATGTTTACCGGAAAACCGATCAGAACGTCAGCTTCGCACTGAACTGTGTCTGGCGGGCCACATCGGGAAGACCGCCGCTTCCTACAAGTGAAGTAATCGCGGATCCCGTCGGGCTGTAGCAGGCTGAGTTGCCATTCAGCGTGACCCCGTTTACCACAAGCGGCGCAGCGGTGAAGCTGCTTGTTGGCCCGCAGGTATCGCCGGCGTTGATGATAGACGCGGCCGGCGGCGCGAAGTTCGGGTGGTTGAAGATGTTAAACAGGTCGGCCCTGATCTGGAGCGTCATCCTTTCGTTGATCTTCGTGACCTTGGTCAGGGAAATGTCGGTTTCGGCATAGCCGGGACCGACCAGCACGTTCCTTCCCAGGTCGCCTGCCGTGCCATACTGCGAGGGCGTAAAACAGGCTTCGTTGAACCAGTTTGACGGGCTCTGGTTGGCGTAGACATTGCAGCCGGCTACGTAGTTCGGCCGCTCAGCGTCGAAGGTATTCCCGGTGTCCATCTGGTCGCCTTCACCCAGCGAGAACGGCACCCCCGTATGCCATGCGGTAAGTCCGCTCAACTGCCAGCCGGACACTAACCGGTTGCCTTTGAACGGAAACATGTAGACCGCGTTGAACGAAATGTTCTGGCGCAGGTCGAAGCTGCAGTCTCCTTTGTCCGAGTTCCAGTCATATGGGTTGGTGATGGAGGAAGTCACGTTGTTGAATCCCAGACCGCCATAGGAGTACGCGCTGTCGATGCAGTGCGCCCAGGTATAGGAGAACTGGTAAACCAGATTCGTGGACGCCCGGTGAGTGAACCCGACCTGCAGCGCGTTGTAACTGGAATAGCTGGTGGGCGCGAGCAGATCCTGAGTGCCCAAAATCGGAGAGGGCCGTGGATTCTGCAGGCAAGACGTTGCGGCCGGACCGATGGTGGGCGCGCCGAGCGCGCACGGGCCGCCATTTTCGGTTGCCAGGTAGTCCACACCGTTGATCGTCGTGTCCGCCGGCGAGTTGAAATCGTGGAATGCCAGCAGGTGAACGCCGCGCGTTCCCTGATAGCCGACTGTCAGCAGGTTATTCCATGGCAGTTCACGCTGGATGCTGACAGTGTATTCCATCGAGTACGGAGTGGTGTTTGTCCCGTAATATGTGCCTGTCGTCTGACTCAACGACGGAATCGCGGCCCCAACAAAAGGCGCCGGCCAGGCCGTATCGGCGCCCGAGAACACCTGGATCGAGGTATTAAACGGCGGCGATGATACGTAGGCCGACGAAAAATCGTATGTCGTGTACGGGTCGTGGAAAATTCCGAATCCGGCGCGCAGCGAGGTCTTGTGGTCGCCGAAGATATCCCACGCCAGACCTGCCCGCGGGTCGAAGTTCTTGTTGGCGGGATTGTTCTGGTAAGCGTGCGGTACGTTCACGAAGCTGTCGCCGAAGGGCGGCCCCACAACGTTATAGAAAAGGTTGTGGATCTCGATCGGATCGGTCTCCCAGTCGTAACGCAGACCCAGATTGATCGTCAGGTTTTTGGTAACTTTCCAGTCGTCCTGAAAGTACGGCTGGACGGCATCGTAACGCTCGGCCCGATAGCCGTTGGTTCCACCGTTCTGTGCGCCCTCGAGCAGGAACGGATTGCCCTCCAGGAAGCATTCAGCCGCGGTCGCGCATCCGGCGACCCCGCTCTGGAATATATAGAATCCGTTCCAGAAGACCAGGACGTTCGGATTTTCCTGTTGCCGCTGGAACATGCCGCCGATACTCAGCGTGTGCGAACCTTTTATCCACGTCAGATCGTCCTTTTCGGTGAATTTGTTCTGCTGATACTGGAAGGGGGTAACGAAGGACGCTCCCAGCGCGGTGAGGTCCGGAACTGCTATATACGCGTCATATCGCGACGGAGTAAAGATCTGCAGCGCCGAGTGCGTCGCCGGCTGAGTCTCCCACGTTATAGGCCGCGAGAAGGATGCCGTGAACTGGTTGACCATCGTTGGCGAAAAGACGTGGCGCTCACCCATGGTGAAGAACTGGTTATGGGTGTTGTCATATACCGGCCAGAGGCCAAGACCGGCATTCGTAGTGCGGCTGCCGAAATCGGCTTCGTAACGGGCGAAAAAGGCGTCGCTGGTGGAGATGTTCCAGTCGACGCGCATCACGCCGAAATTCTCGGGCGTGGTCTGCGCGCCTACGAAGTTATAGATGCCGATATCGGGGTTGCCATTGAACAATCCTCCGTTGGGAGCCGGGTAAAGGGCCAGCATCGCCGCCGAAGCGGGATTGACGCCGGTACACGCGTTCCTGGCATTGCAGTTATCAGTAACGTAACTTGCAGTCGGAACGTAGTTGATGTAGGTCGTATCCAGCACCTGCTGAATTCCCTCATAATTCATGAAAAAAAAGATCTTGTTCTTTTTGATCGGGCCGCCCAGGGTTGCGCCGTACTGGTTTCTGCGGAACGGGGGCGCGGAACCGACGTCGAAAAAGCCGCGGCTGTCGAGGTCGCTGTTGCGGAAATACTCATAGGCTGAACCGTGGAATTCGTTCGTGCCCGACCTGGTAACGCCGACGATGGCGCCGCCGTTGCCCGCGTACTGAGCGCTGTAAGTGCCGGTCAGAGTCTGGAACTCGGCAATGGAATCGATACCGAGCGTGGTGCCGGTCACATCGCCGCCGGCGTTCCTCTGCCACCAGTTCAGCATGTCTTCGCCGTCCAGCATGTTGGAATAGCCTTCCGGGCGCGTGCCGGAAATCGAATAAGCGTTAGCCACCGAGGTCAACGCGCTGTTCCCGCCGGACGGATAACTGGCAACGCCGGGCGCAAGCAGAATGAGCTGTTCCCAGTCGCGGCCGTTCAAAGGCAATTCACGCATCTGCGTCTGGTTCACGAGCGACGACATCTGGCTCGTTGAGGTATCAACCTGCGCCACACTGGCGGATACTTCGACGCTCTGATTGGCCTGCCCCACCATGAGCTGGAAGTCGATAACGAGGGCCGCGCCGACGGTGACATTGACTCCTGAATGCACCGAAGTCTGAAAGCCTGTCTTCGCAGCGGTTACGCTGTACACGCCGATGCCAAGGTCAGGCACGGTGTATCGGCCCTGGCTGTCGGTGTTTGTCGTCTGCGTAAATGAAGTGGCTGTGTTCTTGATTGTGACCGGAGCGTTCGGAATTGCGGCGCCGGTGGCGTCACTTACTCTTCCTGAGATTGAAGCCGTCTCGGCCTGTCCGAACAAGTTGCCGACAGCTGCAAACAACAGCATGCAGACTACCAGAGAAATGGAGAGAATGCTGCGTCCTGGCAGACTCCTCATAGCTTTGATTTTCCCTTTCACCGAACCCGGGGACCTCTATTCCTTCGGGTGCGAGTTGTAACTGTTTGTAAATCGTAGCGCCGCGCGTGAACCGTGTCTACCGGGTGGAGTGTGATAGATCACGATCATTTAAATTGATATCAAACTTGTAGAATCGGCGTCTTTCAGGATCGACCCACCTAAAGGGACTACGGGAAGAGTCAACATGAATCCGGTTCGGCGTTTCTGAACCGCCGGCCTGACTGTGATAAAGAATAGTCATGTTCATTCGACAGATCCGGCGTTACGGGGCGCCAATCATTTTACTGGCGGCCATTCCGGCGGCGCTTTCAGCCCAGTGGCTCGGCTATGCAACTCCAGGGGTGCCGCACACTCCCGATGGAAAACCCGACCTCAAGGCGCCCGCTCCGCGCACAGCCGACGGAAAACCCGACCTTTCGGGTATGTGGGGATGGGTCAACATCGGACCACCCTGCGGAGCGCAGTGTCTCGATACGCAAATCTCGCGGGAGTTTATCAACATCGCTTCAACGTTGAAGGGTCCTTTGCCCTACCAGCCGTGGGCCGCGGCGCTGGTCGAGAAGCGGCGTATCCAGCAGGGTCTGGACCCGAACGTTCACTGCATGCCGCGAGACGCTCCGCGCATCTGGACCGACGATTACTACAAACGTGTCTTCGAGGTTCCAGGCCGTGTGATCGTCCTTACCGAGCGCAATATGCAGTACCGGCAGATCTTCACTGATGGACGATCGTTCCCGAACGATCCCAATCCCACCTGGAACGGGTATTCGGTCGGTCACTGGGACGGCGACACGCTGGTAGTGGAAACCACGGGTTTCCGGGACGATCTGTGGCTGGATGCGAGCGGGAATCCGCTTACCGATAAGGGGAAAATGATCGAAAGAATACGGCGGCCCAACTTCGGGACCCTCGAGATCGAGATCACGATCGACGATCCCAAAGCCTACACCGCGCCCTGGGCGGTGAAGATCAGTCAGCCTATAGTACTCGACAGCGAGCTGATCGATTATTACTGCCTCGAAAACGAACGCGACTCGGTGCATATGAAGCAGCAGGATACGCCCATCGGGGTTCGTTAGGAAGCGTCGCCAGATAGTCAATCTTTTTTGCGAAAAACCGTTTGCTTGCGCGCGCGGCTCGAAATGGGGCTTTGAGCCACGACCGCATGGGAGTGGTTGAACGGGTTATTCTGCGTCAGTGCCTGGCGGGAGTTTACCAGCTTCTGCTGATGTAGTCCGAAAGAGTGAACGAAATCAGAATCAGGAACCAGATAACGCCGCCCGTCAGGACGACCCGTATCACTTTCGCCTCAATCAGAGCGTGCATGAAAAAAGCGGCGATGAGGCATGCTTTGCACGCGGCGATGCCTACGGCGGCGATCATATTAAACGGACCCATATCGACAAAGCCCAGCAGCGTGGTGCTAAGAGTCAGTCCCAAGAGGCCGAGAAAGGTGAACAGATACGTTTTCCTCGATATAGCGTGTGTCATAGTTTGTGCAGATGCAGCCCTTCCACGTAAAAGATGGCGAAGAGAAATACCCAGATGATATCCACAAAATGCCAGTAAAGACCGGATATTTCCACCGGCGTGTAGTAATCGGCGGAAAAAGATCCGCGGTGATTGCGGATCACCATTGCGGTCAGAATGCCTTCGCCCACAAGCATATGCACGGCGTGCAGGCCGGTCATCAGGAAGTAGAGAACGAAGAACATCTCGAGGTGTCCGCTGTCCGGTCCCGTGTGATCGAACCAGACCGCCGGCGCCTCGTGCTGCAGGTAGTGCTGGTAATACTCGGTGAATTTGATGCCTAAAAAGACCAGACCGAGGATCATGGTTGCAATCAGAAACACGGTAAGCATTCTCCGATTGCCGGTTTCCGCGCTGTAAACCGCCAGCGCCATGGTGAAACTCGAGCAGATGAGAACCGCCGTGTTGATGGAACCAAGAACGATGCTCATGTCGGCGCTGCCCTTGACGAAGGCCTGCGGGAAACTCATTCGGTATACGGAGAAAGCCAGAAACAATCCGCCAAACAGCATGATTTCCGTCATGATGAAGATCCACATCCCGAGCTTCGAGGTCTCGCGCTGTTGAACGGGTGTGCTGTACTGCTCCCGCAGAAGCAGAGCAATGGGATTAGCCAAGGTGGAGTTCCTCTTTCATGCCGCCGAAGTCGTAGGCCGGCCGCGTGACCACCGGTGTCTCCTCGAAATTATCGCGGGGCGGCGGGGAGGAAGTCTGCCATTCGAGACCAGTAGCGCGCCAGGGATTGGGACCGGCATCCGCTCCATACTTCCACGCCCAGATGAAATACGCGAGGGGAAGCAGATAACCGATTCCGAGAATGGAGGCCCCCGCCGTCGACATGACGTTCAGAGTGTGAAATTCAGGCGCATAAGCGGCATAGCGCCGGGGCATACCCATGTAGCCCAGAATGAACTGCGGAAAAAACGTGAGGTTAAAGCCGAGGAACACAATCAGCGCCGACAATTTCGCCAGGCCTTCGGGATACATCTTCCCCGTAATTTTCGGCCAGAAGTAATGCACGCCTCCCAGGTAGCCCATCACCGCCCCGCCAACCATAATGTAATGAAAATGCGCCACCACGAAATAGGTATCGGTGACATGCACGTCGATTCCCATCGCCGCCAGGAAAAGCCCTGTCATTCCACCGACCGTAAAGAGACCGATAAAGCCGATCGCATACAGCATCGGCGTGTCCCAGGACACCGATCCCTTGTACATGGTCGCGCTCCAGTTGAAAACCTTGATCGCCGACGGCACCGCGACCAGATAGCTGAGAAAAGAGAAGGTAAGGGCGGAATACAGCGACTGTCCCGCCACAAACATGTGGTGCCCCCAGACCAGAAAGCCCAGCGCGGCGATCATCATGCTCGCATAAACGACAAATTCATAACCGAACAGCGGCTTTCGTGAGAACGTGGGGATAATCTCGCTGATCACCGCCATAGCGGGCAGGATCATGATGTAAACGGCCGGGTGCGAATAGAACCAGAACATGTGCTGGAACAGCACGGGGTCGCCTCCCAGCGCAGGGTCGAAAATGCCGACCTGGAAAATGCGCTCGACGCCGATCATCAGCAGCGTGATCGCGAGCACGGGCGTTGCCAGCACCAGAATAATGCTGGTAGCGTACTGCGACCAGATAAATACGGGAAGCCGGAACCAGGTCATGCCCGGCGCGCGCATACGGTGAATGGTGGCGATGAAGTTCAGCCCTGTCAGGATAGAACCAAATCCGGCGATGAAAATCCCCAGAGCGGCCGTGGTGACCCAGGTGGTCGAATAACTGGTGCTGAAGGGCGTGTAGAAGGTCCAGCCGGTGTCCACGCCGCCGTGAATCATGGCGAACAGGGTGGTGAGGCCGCCGACCATAAAGATATACCAGCTCAGCAGATTCAGCTTGGGAAAAGCTACGTCCTTTGCGCCGATCATCATGGGAATAAAGAAATTCCCCAGCGTGGTTGGAATGGAAGGAATCAAAAAGAACCACACCATGATGATTCCGTGCATGGAAAACAGCTTGTTGTAGGTCCCGGGACCAAACAGCCAGCCGTTCGGCTCCAGCAGCGAAAGGCGCATCAGCAGCGCGTAGAAGCTCCCTATGAAGAAGAAGAAAGTAATCGAAGCGACATACAACAGGCCGATTCGCTTATGGTCCAGAGTAAAGAGCCAAGAGCGGATTCCGGTTTCCTGGTTAAGGTAGTTCAGCGCGGGTCGCGTCTCCACGGCGGTTGACATATCAGCGTGCTCCTGGTTGGGTGTTGGCATTTCCCGTTGCGCCGGGTCCGGCAATACCCGGCTGAGTCCCATAGGACTGCGGCGTGGAGCCGGCGCTCGTCGGCTGCGTGGCTCCGGGTGGAGGCCCCAGAGCCTTGATGTAGGCGATGAGCGCCAGGATCTGTTCCTCCGTAAGCTGACCGTCGAACGTGGGCATGACTTGTTCGAAGCCGAACACAACCTTGTTTTTCGGGTGTATCATGCACTCCCGGATGTAAGTCTCGTCGGCAACCACCGGCGGACCGTCTTTAATGAGCACTTGATGCCCGTAGAGGCCTTTGAGATCCGGCCCCGGGCCGTGGCCGTCGAAATGGTGGCAGTTCGCGCAGCCGAACTGATGAAAGTACTTTTCGCCGGTGGAAGCCAGCGAGCCTTCGGCACCTCCTTCGGAGAGCCACTGCTGATAGTTGTGCCGGCCCATGGCATACACCCATCCGATCATGCCCGAGTGTTTGGTTCCGCAGTATTCAGCGCAGAAGAGGTGATACTTGCCCGGCTTATCCGCTTCGAACCAGATCGATGTGTAACGGTCGGGCAATACATCCTGCTTGATGCGGAAATCCGGTACGAAGAAGCTGTGAATCACATCCTGCGAAGTCATGATCAGCTTGACCGGCATGCCCACCGGGACGTGCAGCTCGTTGATCTCGCGCCGGCCATCCGTGTACTGGATCTTCCACATCCACTGCTTGGCAATCACGTACACAGGGACTGCATTCT
>JASHSD010000114.1 GCA_030036985.1 Bryobacteraceae bacterium | reverse complement strand
ATTACGGGCGACGAGCTGCGGCGGTTCAAGAGCGAGATCTTTCAGGGGCTCGCCAATCCGACCCGGATTGCGATCGTCGAGCTGCTGCGCGACGGCGAGTTGTCGGCGGGAAAGCTGATCGAGAAGCTCGGCATCGAGCAGGCCAACGCCTCCCAGCATCTCGCGGTTCTGCGGGCCAAACAAATTGTCGTGAGCCGGAAGGTGGGTAATCAGGTCTTCTATTCGATCCGCGACCATGCTTTGATCGAAGTCCTCGATATCCTGCGGCGGTATTTCTATTCCCAGCTCAGCAGCACCGTCAGCATGATGAAGGAAGCCGCAAGGCGGGAGCCGAAAGCCCGCACCCCCGCGCCGCGATGAATCATGCCGCGATGAAGGGCCGGGAACAGAAACTGGGGCACATAGTCGACCGCGTCGCCCATCTGCTTCCCGCGCAGGGTCCGATCGGCGTTTTCGTTCACCACAACACGCTGCACGCTTTCGAGCACCTGCCTTTCGAGCGCGCGGTCATGGAAGCGTCGCAACTGTTCGGCACCGAACCTTATATGTCGGAATCGGCATACCGAAGGGACCTTGCGCGGGGCCGCATCCACATGGACGACATCAACGCGGCGCTCGAAAGCGAACCGGATGCGGTCGTTTTTCCCGGGCTGACGCGCCGGTCGCTGCGCCGCGCCATGATCGCGCCGGGCGTGCGCGAATTCGACGGCGCCACGATACTTTGGCGCACCGAACAGGGCGATCTCGCAGAGGACTTCCGTCACCCCGCGCCGCGCACCCTGTTCGACGCCTGTTTCCGGCGCATGGCGGCGCCTGAGGAAGAGCCGCCGGCGCCGCGCCCCATCGATGAGATCGTCCACCCCTGCCTGATCCGGCTGTGCTCGGTGTTTTCGGATCAGGGCGCCGCATACTGGCCCATGCCGCACCGCGAGAAAGGCTTTTACGAATCCGTCCGCATGCTGCTCGCAAAGCGCGGGGGCATGTTCCCGAGATACCTGGTCGGCCTCGACAAAGAATTTCGGCGACAACAGGACGGTTGCTTCTCCGCGACGGATGCGGTGCTCGATTATCTCGACGCACACGACTTTGCCGAGAGCCAATGGGAAGAGATTCTCCGGGAGGAGCTGCTCGCCCTTCCCGGCTGGGCGGGGCTGATGCGGAAACTGGAGCAAAGTCCGGGGCTGGCTCCGCACGAATCGATCCCTTGCTCCCTGATGGATTTTCTGGCCGTGCGGCTGACGATGTCGCGTGTGGCCGCCCGCATGGGCGCGGCGGAAAGCGTGCCCCGCGAAGACGCGCTCAAGACCCAGGAAAAGCTGCATCTCAGCCGGACCGCGCGCATCTACGACGCGGCGCGCGTGGTTTCGTTTTCCGCGGCCGAAGTCAACCTGCTGTCCGAAGCCGACTGGGCATCCTTTGTCGGCGAGGTCAAGGCGTGCAACGGATTCGAACGCCGCCGTATCCTACACGTGGCGTACGAGCGTTGGCATGAGCGCGGCATTCTGCACGGCCTCGCGAGCCATCGGAAATACCGCGGACTGGCCTGCCTGAAGGACAGACCGCGGGCGCAGGTCTTCTTCTGCCTCGACGAGCGGGAAGAATCGATGCGGCGCGCGCTGGAGGAGCTGGACCCCGAAGTCGAGACTTTCGGCGCCGCCGGGTACTACGGCGTGGCGGTGGATTATCAGGGTATCGACGACCCGCGGGGCGCGGCATTCTGTCCCGTCGTGGTCAAGCCGAAGCACGCGGTGCTCGAGCAGCCGAAAGCGGAAGACGCCGCTTTGCACGAGAGCCGGCGCCGGCGCAGACGTCTGCTGGGCCTCGCGATGCGAAATTCGTTTGCGTCCTCGCGGTCGCTGGTGCGCGGGTGGTTGTCGACGACCGCGCTGGGGATGCTTTCGGCCGTGCCTCTGATCGGGCATCTGCTGGCGCCCCGCCGTTACGCGATCCTGCGCGACCGGCTGAACAAGGCCTTTCTTCCCGAACCGCGCACCGAGCTCCGGTTCATGCGCAACGCCGCGGAATCGCAGGGGACCGTGGAAGGTCTGCTCATGGGCTTCGCGGCCGGGGAAAAGGCGGAAAGCGTGGCCGGCGTTCTGGGTCCCGCCGGTCTGACGCGCGGATTCGCTCGTCTCGTGGCGATCCTTGGCCACGGTTCGACAAGCCTCAATAACCCTCATGAATCGGCCCACGACTGCGGGGCCTGCGGCGGATGCCGCGGCGGTCCCAACGCGCGGCTTTTTGCGGCAATGGCCAACCGGCCTGAAGTGCGTATTCGCCTGCGCGAACGCGGTATCGATATTCCGGATGACACGTGGTTCATCGGGGGATATCACGATACCTGCAGCGACGACGTCGAACTGTTCGACCTCGATACCGTTCCGGCCACGCATCGCGGCGATCTTGAGCGCATCCGGAAATCGCTCGACGCAGCCCGCGCACGCGACGCCCACGAACGCGCCCGGCGTTTCGAATCCTGCCCGGCCGGGGCGGACCCGGCGGAAGCGCTGCGCCATGTGGAGGAACGCAGCGAGCATCTGGCGCAGCCGCGTCCCGAATACGGGCACTGCACAAACGCGGTCTGTATTGTCGGGCGGCGCAGCCTGACGCGGGGACTCTTTCTCGACCGGCGCGCTTTCCTCGTTTCTTACGACGCCCAGCAGGATGAGGACGATCACAATCTGTCTTCGCTGATGGCCGCCATGGTTCCGGTGTGCGCGGGCATCAGCCTCGAATACTACTTTTCCTTTGTCGATAACGACCGCTACGGCTGCGGCACGAAACTGCCCCACAATGTGACCGGACTGGTGGGCGTTATGGACGGCCATGCGAGCGACCTTCGAACCGGCCTGCCGTGGCAAATGGTTTCCATTCACGAACCGGTGCGCATCCTGTTCGTAGTCGAGACGGCGCCGGCACGCCTGAACGGCGTGATCGAACGAAGCGCATCGCTGAAGGAACTGGTTGCGAACCGCTGGATCCGCATCGCCGCAATCGACCCGGATTCCGGCCGCGTGTATGTGCGCCGGGATTCCGGATTCGAAGAATTCCAAGGGACGCTGGAACGTCTGCCGGTCGCGCTTTCCTCCGCCGAATGGTATGCGGGCAAGATCGAACATCTTCCCATGGCGTGGATTCCTGCGGGCGCGGGAGGCAGAGCGGCATGAGTCCGGCGCAGGTGGCTCTGGTGTTTGCGGTCATGGCGCCCGGCGGGCTCTTTTGCCTGCTGGCCCTGGCGTGGCTGTTCGGCTGGGTTCCATCCGAGCGAATCCTGTCCCGCATCACGGGACTCACGTTTGGCGCGTGTGTGCTGGCGATCGGAGGGCTTTGGCGGGCGGTCGCGGGAACCGGCGCCGCCATCGTCGTGACTTACGGAAACTGGTTCGCCGTTCACGAATACCGCTTCCCTCTGGTCCTGATGGCGGACCGCCTCTCTCTTCCATTTCTGGCGATGACCGCAGTGCTGTCGGGACTGATCGGGCAGTTTTCGGCCACCTATCTGCATCGCGAGAGCGGTTTTTTTCGGTTCTTTCTGCTGCTGCATCTTTTTGCGTTCGGCTCCCTGCTCGCATTTGCGGCGGGATCGTTCGATCTGCTCATCGGCGGGTGGGAACTGGTGGGAATCACGTCGGTGCTGCTGATCGCTTTCTTCGATCAGCGCACGGCCCCCGTGGAGAACGGCTTGCGCGTCTTTGGCATCTATCGGGCCTGTGACATCGGCTTGCTGCTGGGAGTGTTTGCGCTGCACAACTGGGCCGCGAATGCTTCGTTCGCCGCGGGCATGCCGCGGCTTGCGGGAATGCACGCGACAGTCGTTTGCCTCTTCCTCCTTCTTGGGGCTGCCGGGAAAGCGGCGCAGATTCCGTTCTCGGGATGGCTTCCCCGCGCGATGGAAGGTCCGACACCGTCGAGCGCGATTTTCTACGGCGCGATTTCGATTCACGCGGGCGCTTACCTCCTGCTGCGGGCTCAGCCTCTGTTCGCCGAATCCCACGCGGCATCGATGTGTGTGGTCGCGATCGGCGTCGCCACGGCCGTCTACGGAACCCTGGCCGGCCGCGCCAGTGCCGATGCCAAAACGTCGCTGGCCTTCGCCTCGCTTACGCAGGTCGGCGTGATCTTCGTCGAGATCGGATTCGGCTGGAATTCGGTCGCCGTGGCGCACGTTCTGGGACACGCTTTCGTCCGGACGCTGCAGTTCCTGCGCTCGCCCTCGATGCTTCACGACTATCACCGCATGCACTCGGCTTTGCACTCGGGTAGCGGCGGCGAGGTTTCACGCGGTGCTACAGAGGGCCTGTTGCCGGAACCGGTTCGGATGTGGCTCTACCGGTGGGCGCTCGACCGCGGACATCTGGACACAGCGCTCGATCGCTGGTTCATCGACCCGCTTCT
>JASHSD010000113.1 GCA_030036985.1 Bryobacteraceae bacterium | reverse complement strand
GCGAATCGGCAATCCGATGGCTTCGCGGCTGGTGACCTGCGAGAACATGACCATGGCGCAGTTCGCCGAAAACCTGGGCCGCATCGCGAGCGGGTACATCCGCGGCGCCCCGGTGATCGATGAAACTCATCTCGACGGCGCGTGGGACTTCACGCTCAATTTCAGCGTGGTCGGCGTGGCGACGGGGTTCGGCAGAGGCGGTGCGCCGGGGCCTGACGGACTGCCTCAAGCGTCGGAGCCGAGCGGCGGCATCTCGCTGCAGGAAGCCATTGACAAGCAGCTCGGGCTGAAGTTGGAAACGGTGAAGCGCCCGGGTTCGGTGATCGTGATCGATCACGTGGAACAGCAACCGACGGAGAATTAACCGAAGCCGCCGCCGCCGGCGTCGCGTGGTCAGCGGCGAATCTGGCGAGAGCAAAGCGCCTCAGGAATCCAGCTCGAGTCCTGTACAAGGATGCCCATGCGATGGGCCTCCGTTGTCCGTGCGGCGCCACAACTGTGGCAAGTCGACACGGGCCGCCGGGGATGAGGCTGATGCTAAAGGCGTCTGTTCGGCATCCGGTGTGCTTGCGTTGATGCCATGCTGCGAAGAGCGTTGGTGTGCATCGTCCTTTTGTCTGCGCCCGGTTTGGCTGCGACGCCCGGTTTCCTTCTGGGGATCAACTACACCGAATGGGGACCGTATTTCAGCGCTACACAACAGATCGCGGCTGACAGTTCCGGGGACCTCTACATCCTGTCCTCGTGCACAGGCACTGACGACTCTCTCTCTTGTTTGACGAAACTTGCCTCGAACGGGAGCACCGTCTTGTGGCAGAACAGCTTGGGATTCAATGCCGCCGCAATGGCCGTGGACCCCAATGGCGGCATCTACCTGATTAACGGTTGTCCGCTCGGCCCGGTCCTGACAAGCTACGACATTTTCGTCGAAAAGCTGAGCGCCGACGGGACGAGCGTCTCGTGGAACACGCAGCTCGGCTCGTCGTACTGCGGCTCTCCGTTCAGCCTCGCCGTCGACGCCACGGGGCGCGCCTTCATAACCATCGTCTCGCTGTTTGATTCCACCGTCCCGAACGGAACCTGCCTCGTCCGCTTAAGCACCGCCGGAGCCATTGACGCCACATTTACGAATTTTCCGGGCCAGCCGGCCGCCGTGGCCGTCGACCCGACCGGTTCGTACGTCGTGATGACGGGCGCGGGCAACCCGTACTATTTTTTTGCCCGGCTGGCGCCGGATAACACTTCCTGGGCGACGTTCAGCCCTCCGCTGGGAACTTTTTCGCCGGGCATCGCCGTCGCGCCCAACGGCGATGCGATCATATATGGCAGCGATCTCGGCGGGAACCGGTCTCTGCAGAGAACCGCCCCGAGCGGCGCTGTGGTATTCTCGATGCCCGTCTCTTCGCAGGGACCGTACAGCCAGAGCAACGAGCAAGGGGTCGGAGGGCTGGCGCTCGATGCGGCCGGGAACGCGTACATTATCGGCTATACGGGCGCCGTTGCGACTCGGGTCGAGAACAGTCTTGCGCCATGCGGATCGACGTGGTTGAGTGTGTACGCTCCGGATGGCTCGATTCTGCAGACCACCTACCTTCCCGGCGCCACGGGTACCGGGCCATCCTACGGGCTCGTTGCCCTCGGTGGTTCCGCCGTGTTTGTCCTGGACGAGGCCGACACCGCGTTCACTCCCAGTCAGACTGGCCCATTTCCGCAGTTCCCTTATGGTGCGGACTATGGATCGGGCGCGCTGCTTAACCTCTCTCCCAACGCCAACGCACAGACCCTGCCGCTTGCCTGTGTCGGCAGTGCAGCCGTTTTGACCACCGGCGCGATCGCTCCCGGCGAGCTCGTGGCCTTATTCGGAAACACTCTCGGACCCGCAAAGGGCATCGCAACGGGAGCCACGCCGCAGAGTCCCTACCCGACTCAGGCAGGTGGCGTCGAAGTGACCTTTGACGGTATATCCGCGCCGCTCTTGTGGGCGCAGGAGTCCCAGATCAATGTGGCGGTTCCCTGGTCTGTGGCGGGGCAGACCACGCGGATTTGCGTGACTTACAACAGCGTCACGACCAACTGCCTCACCTGGCCAGTGACCTCGACGGCGCCAGGAATCTTCACAGTGGATGGCGTCCACGCCGCGGCGCTGAATCAGGACGGCACGGTGAACTCGGCGTCGAACCCGGCGCCACAGAATTCCATCGTGTCGATCTTTGCGACCGGCCTCGGACCAATCAGTCCGCCACAGTCCGATGGCTCGCTGGTGGGATCGCCGCTGCCCGTCAACACGTACCCGGTGATTCTGGAACAGCCGTGCACACCCGTTATCATTACCGGCTTTTTCCCGTGCCTGACCACGCTCACCTTTCCAACCGCTTACGCCGGACCAGCGGCCCTTCAAATTGCGGGTATGAGCCGGATCGATTTCAACTCGACCGACGCCATATCCGATGGGCCTGTCGCTTCTTCTTTGGATCTGGTGGTGCAGACACCGTCCGGCAGCGTGGATAGCAACAGCTTCCAGATCTACGTTGCCGCACCTCCTACCGTGCGAATGCCGCCTGGAATACGGAGGTAGCCCGCGATTTCGGCAAAGCACCGTTCATCGACGAGGGCCGATCGCGATGACCCGCCGCGTGCGGGAGTTCCGGTCGTACGACTCGCACTCCGGAACTTATCGTCCGCCCGCTGGCTCACTTGCGACAAAGCGTCTGGACATTGTCCGGAAGTGCGGGTGGTGAGAACCGCGACGGCTGTGCTCGATTAATCTTAAATTAATCAGATCGAGGGAAGAAAGCGCAGTGGTCAGCGGCGCATCTTCAACGCACCCAGCACCATTGCGCCACCGATCAGCAGCGCCCACGTCCCCGGTTCCGGCGTGGCCGATTGTTCAGACTCCGATCCCTCCGCCAGGGTACCCGTGAACAGCGGATTGTTGATCTGCGTGGTCCCTGCAGCGCTGTAAGCGATCAGTTGGCCGTCGATATCCCCGTAATCCCCGGTAAAAGCCGCCGACGGCGCCAAAATGCTGCCGTTGAAGCCGATAGCGCTCAGCAGCAATGAAGACGCGCTGTTGAAGTTGAACAGAACGTTATCCGCCGAGACCCCATTCAGGTTAATGCTGCCGCCATTGAATGAAACCGAACTGCCCGCCACGTTGATCACCACGGTGGATGTGGACGGAGCGTTGATGTTGATGGTGGCTCCGTTGTAACTGGAAGCCGTGAGGTCGAAAACGTTCAGATTTGGATCCGTTCCCGTCAGGGTGTAAGTTCCGTAAGCGACACTGACCGTGCCGTTCGCCGTTTGCTGCGCCAGACTCGATGACAGCGCATCGAGGCTGGTTTGGGCGCTTGCAAAATTGATCGGCGCGGTCATGCTGCTCGCCGATTCGCTTTGATGGCGCAGCGAGTCGCCGGAGCTGTAGG
>JASHSD010000112.1 GCA_030036985.1 Bryobacteraceae bacterium | reverse complement strand
GCCGACGCTTCTGAATAACGAACCCGTCGACGTCATCACGACGATCGACGTGAACTTTACTCTGAACTGACGCCGGCGGCGAAACGAACGAATCGGGATAGTAAATTCTTTAAATCAACTCGCAGGAGAACAAGACGAAAATGTTTTTAACAGTGCATGTATGGGCTTTGATGCTTTTGCAGGAAGCCGGGGCGCCGGGATGGGACTTCGGTCACCTCTGGGCGCAGATGGGAGAACTCGCCAAGGCGGTTGTTATTCTCATGTTTATCATGTCCGCATGGTCGATCGGCGTCATGATCGACCGCGCGATGGCGTTCAACGCCGCTCGCAAGCAGAGCCGCGCATTCGCTCCGGCGGTGGCCGGCGCGCTGCGTGAAGGCAAGCTGGACGAAGCCATCAAAATCGCCGACCGTTACAAGAAGAGCCATCTGGCGAAAGTCGTGGTGGCGGGCCTGCAGGAATTCCAGGCGCATCAGGGAACGGCTGACATCTCGGGCGAGGAAATCGACGCCTCCCGCCGCGCTCTGGAACGCTCGGAAGCCATCGTTCACGCCGAGCTGAAACGCGGCGTCAGCGCGCTGGCCACCATTGGTTCCACGGCTCCGTTCGTCGGTCTGTTCGGTACGGTCGTCGGCATCATCAACGCGTTCAAAACCATGGCCGCGCAGAAGACGCCCGGTATCGGCGCCATCGCGGGCGGCATTTCCGAAGCCCTCGTGACCACCGCTATCGGTCTTTTCGTGGCCGTGCCCGCCGTTTGGGCGTTCAACTATTTCACCGGCCGCGTGGATGCCTTCGACGTCGAGATGGGGAACTCCAGTTCCGAACTGCTCGACTATTTCCTGAAGCGCATTCAGCTGCGTTCGGGCGCCGGCGTCCGCAAGTAGCGATTATTTTCGACACTGCACAAGCGAGTTGATTGACTCCCGCTGCGCGCCCGCCCCCGAAAGCGCCGGGCGCGCAGCAGGCAGTTTTCGCCCGCGGGGATAAACCCAGGAGAAACGAAATGAAAATGAAAAAAGCGCCGCCACCGGTATCCGAAATCAACGTAACGCCGATGGTTGACGTGATGCTGGTCGTGCTGATCATCTTCATGGTCATCACGCCCCTGCTCAACAAGAGCGTCAATATCACGATGGCGACGGCGCGCAACTCCGTCGTTATGGCCGACGCGGAAAAAGAAGACGCGGTCGTCGTCGCGATCACCCGCGACGGTCAGGTGTTCCTCAGCCCCGGTCTGCAGAAAGTGGATGTCACCGAGCTCGCCCCGAAGGTGAAGGATCTTTTGTCCGATAAGCCATCGAAGATGGTTTACCTGCGAGCCGACTCGCGGGCCAAGTACGAGGTCGTCGAGGACGCGGTGGACAACCTGCGCGCGGGCGGCGTGGACGAGGTCGGTCTGTTGACCGATCAGCGCAACGACAACAAGCCTCGGGGACAGCACTAGCCGGCGGCATGGATTTTTAACGGATAATTTTTAAGGAGCAATATTTATGGCAATGGCAGTCGGCGGATCCGGAAGCGGACCGCAGTCGAGTATCAACATGACCCCGATGATCGACATTCTGCTGGTCCTGCTGATTATTTTCATGGCGATCTCGCCGGTGTCCCCGCACGGTCTGGACGCGCTGGCGCCGCAGCCGCCGCCCCCGAATCAGAAGCAGCAGGAGGATAACGACCGCACGGTTGTCATCGTCCTCGGTCAGGATGGGAGCGTCAAACTGAATCAGGATCCCACGACATGGAACGCGCTTGGCGACCGGCTGGTCGACATCTTCAAGACCCGCGCAGACAAGACCGTGTTCGTGAAGGCTGATAAGGATCTCGAGTTCCAGAGCGTGGCTGACGCGATCGACATCGCGCATGGGGCGGGGATCGACAAAGTCGGTCTGATGACGCCCAAGGTGGAGGCAGGCCAGTAATGTATCGCGTTTCCCTCGGGCGCATTTCAACCGTCGCCGCGGTCGCTGTAGTGGCTTCGCTGGCCATCCTCGCCTCCGGCTGCGACGCGGTCGGCAAGCTGAAAGCCCGCGACAATCTGAATAAGGGCGTTAATTCGTTCAAGGCTGGCCAGTACACGGCCGCTACCGACAATTTCAAAGAAGCGATCGTGCAGGATCCGGATCTGCCTTCCGCCCGTCTCTATCTGGCGACGGCTTATATGATGCAGTACGTTCCGGGATCCGAAGCGCCCGATAACAAGCGGAACGCGGACTCGGCCATTAAAGAGTTCGACACCGCGTTGAACTCGAATCTGGACGCGAAGAACAAACTGATCGCCATGCAGTCACTGGCGGCCCTTTATCTGAACATGAAGGATCTTCAGAACGCCGTCGACTGGAACAAGAAAGTGATTGCGGCGGATCCGCAGAACAAAGACGCTTATTATACGTTGGGCCTGATCGCATGGACCCAGTTCCTGACGCCGTGGCGCGAAGCCATAGCCGCCCAAAAGCTGCGGCCCGAGGATCCGGGCCCGCTGAAGGTGGAAGCGCCACCTAAGGGCCGAAAGAAAGGCGCCGAGCCGCCGCCGGACCTGAAGGCCGAGCTCAAAGCCAAATACTGGCAGTCGCTCACCGACGGCATCGACGACGAGAAGAAGGCGCTCCAGATCGATCCCCAGTATGAGAACGCGATGACGTTCATGAACCTTCTGCTGCGCTATCGCGCCATTCTCGACGACACGAAGGAACAGTACGACGCCGACATGAAGCAGGCCGACGACTGGACCCAGAAATCGCTCGAGACGAAGAAGATGAAGGCCAAGAAGAAGTCCGAGCAGGCCGAACAAACCCAGTAGCGTTTCGGCCAAACAGCCTACAGGAATCGAGAGGGCGCGGGCAACCGCGCCCTCTTCGTTTTTCACGAAAGATGGCTCGGAGACGCGACTTCAGTCGCGTCTCCTGAAGACCGCCGCGCGCCTGCGACGCGACTGAAGTCGCGTGTCCTAACCCGGCATAGCCGGAACCAATCAGGGCTCACTTTTCGAAAAGTTGGACCTTGTGCCAAAGTGCGCCCAAAGACCAGTGGATATTACTCCGCGTGCACACCACCGAAAATTTTCTGCCAGGAAACGCGATGATTCCGATGGAGAGGTACTAAATTACGGCGTCGCGGACGGCCACCCGCACCATCTCGCCGAGCGAATTCACGCGCAGTTTCGCAAGCAGGTTGGCGTGGTGGGTCTCTGCCGTCCGGACGCTCATATTCAGCTGACAGGCCAGTTCCTTATTGCTTTTTCCCAGCGCCAACAGCCGCATCACTTCCAGTTCCCGTGGGGTCAGCAGAAACTGGGCGGGAATATAATCGGGCGGTTCGATCTGATCCGGCGGCCGCGCGGCTGCGCGGGATGCGAAAAACGGCTCCCCCGCCAGTACCCGCTCGATGGCCCCCACGAGCAGCCTGGGGGCCTCGTTCTTGACCATATAGGCGCTGACGCCCGTTCTCCGCAGCTGGTCGACGATGGGAGAGCCGTAATGCATGCTGAGGACCACGATACGGCCGTCGGGGACCGATTGCAGCAACCGCTCGGCGACCTTGAGTCCGTTCATATCCGGGAGGGAGAGATCCA
>JASHSD010000111.1 GCA_030036985.1 Bryobacteraceae bacterium | reverse complement strand
TAACGACTCCAGTTACGTAACAGGTTCGATTATGGATCTCACCGGCGGCCGTATGTTGCCGTAGTTTCTTAGTTTGGACACCTACATGCTTGCAGCGTTACCAGTCCGTTCACGGACGGTTCCTTGCGGGGCGATCCGGCGGGGCGATCCGGCTTCATCATTTCGCTTCAGAAAGGTTCAATTCAAGAGGAGGTCAGCTTATGAAAAGATTCTTAGCATTTTCATCGATACTTCTGGCGAGCGCTTATCTCGCGAACGCGCAGGAAGAAAGACCCGACCATCGCCTTCGCAGCGCGGCCGATGTCTTTCGTGAAGTGATGGCTACACCGGATAAGGGAATCCCGCGCGGGCTGTTCGAGAGAGCGCAGTGCGTCGTCATTGTTCCCGGTATGAAAAAGGCCGCTTTCGTTGTCGGTGGCGACTACGGCAAAGGTTATGCGGTCTGCCGCAATAGCCGTGGCGGTTGGGGCGATCCCGACCCGATCGCTCTTTCCGGCGGCAATTTCGGCCTGCAGTTGGGCATCAATTCGACCGACGTGATTATGCTCGTGATGAACGAAAAGGGCCTGAACCATCTCCTTGCCGATAAGTTCTCGCTCGGCGGAGATGCGGGTGTCGCGGCCGGTCCCGTGGGACGCGAGACGGCTGCGGATACCGATCTGTCGCTGCGTGCGGAGATTCTCTCCTGGTCCCGCACACATGGCCTGTTTGCGGGCGTGGCGCTGGACGGAACGGTCATCGCTCACGATAGAGGAGAGACCGAAAAGTTATATGGCCGCGAATACACCAGCCGGGAACTGATTCGTGGTCAGGCGCCCCCGCCGCCGCCGGCCGCCGCGGTCTTGACCCACGAACTGGATCAATACGGACCCAGGAAGTAAAAACGCGGACCCAGGCGGATGGGCAGTCCGACACTACGTAGCTTCGGGGGGCGGGCGCCCACGCCCGCAGCCGGTCTCCCGACCGGCTTGGCCTGTGAAATGCGGTCCCATCGCCGACCAGGCGGACGAAAGCGCCCGCTGCGGTCCGGGGGGACCGCCCCCCAACGGAACATTCCGCCTTTACTATGATGCGTAACGCCTGACCATACGGGCGCAGAAGTCCGCGAACCTTTCCGGTTCCTTCGGCGGACTCGTATGGTTGGGCAGCACGCCGCAATGCTCCGGCGTAAAACAAAACGTAATTGTGGTGTCGAAGTCCTCGATCGCGCTCATCTGCCGGTCAAACCACGCCTCCGCGTCGGGACGAAAACTGTCGGCCCAGCTCAATCCGGTGCGCAGGCGCGTGACCCCAAGCTTCTTCAACCACTCGACGGACTTATCCAGCCGATGATCCTGGAAATGAAACCACTGGCAGATGCCCATTTCGGGCGTATAGTTCGTGAATCGCCGCAACGCCGGCTTGGGACAGCCATCCTCGCGCAGCAGGCCCATATAGAAATGCCGGTAGTATGACGATCCCTCGGCCTCGCGATGACGCGTCGTGGCGGGCCACGCACGCGGCAGATCCCAAAGGCTGTACCAGTGAATGCGCGGAGCCCGGCCCAGCAGCAGTTCCGCCGTTCGCCCCAGTCCGAAGTCCTGCACTTCCTCGGCGCCGAATGTGGACACACCGACTTCCGAGACCCAAACCGGCAGATCGGTCACGGCCCGAATCTCGTCCAGCTTGTCCGGCCATTCATGAATGGTCCAGTGATTCCAGTCCAGGGGAAAGCCGTGAACGGCGACGGCGTCGACCTGGCTCAGCACGCACTGCCGTTTCATGTTCCGGATGAAATCGGGATCGATCGGCGAAATGCCTCCGAGCACGCGCGTAAGCTTCGGGTTTTCCGCCTGAATCGCGCAGGACGCCAGCTTCGCCATTTCCGCGAACGCCGACCACTCCGGATCGATCTCGAAATTCCAGTGCGACAGATTATTCGGCTCGTTCCAGAGCATCGCCGCTTCAATCATGAAACGATCTCCCGGCGGCAGATATAGACCTCTTCCTCGGGATGCGCGCAGATCTCGAATCCGGAACTCCGCAGCATCGCTTCCGTGCAGGCCCGGTTCGGAATCCACCAGTTCGTCGGATCGTTGGAATAGCGCTTCTCGACGAAATACAGCGCCGGATAGCCCGGTTCTTCGAAGATCTGCCGCTCATGGAACGGGTAGTCGTCTTCCAGTTGCGCTACATCCGCGGCACCCCGCTGCATCGATTGAAAAATCATCAGATCGCGCGCGACGTGCTCGTGAATGAGGTCCAGCGCCAGCAGAGGATGCCGCAGGTGATACAGCACGCCCATGAACAGCACCACGTCGAACCTCTCGCCCAGCCGCGGGATCTCGTAAACGCTCAGCTCCCGAAATTCGATGTCGAAGCCGGCGAGCTCGGCCGCGAAGCGCGCCTGATCCAGGTAGGCCGGATCGAAATCGATTCCCAGCACCCGCGCCGCGCCCCGGCGCTTCATCTCCATCGAATAAAAGCCCGCATTGCAGCCGATGTCGAGTACGGTTTTGCCGGTCAGATCGGCGGGGATGGCGTCTTTGAACCGCCGCCATTTTGTCTCGGGATAATTGCCCAGAAAATGATCGGGCGCGGTGGGAACGCCGGCCAGTTCCATGTTCTGGAACCACGGGCCCAGTTCGGCGATGCGGCGCGAAACTTCTTCGCGCGTCATCGGCGGCCGCGCCGCCGTCATTGCGGCGCCGCTCCTTCAACGGCAGCCGATTGTTTGTCGGCGGAAAGAGTCCGCATCGTTTCGATATAACCTTCCATCGTGCCCACGTCGTAATAGCTTTCGCCCGCGGCCACGGCCCATGCCTCCCCGCCGCGCTCGATCCAGGCGTTGACCAGCGTTCCGAGATACTCGTCGATGCCCCCACGCTGCAGCCAGAGATCGTGGAGCGCATGAAAAACCGAGCCGGGCATACGGAACGCGCCCCAGATCCAGCGCGATGCGGCATCGGCATCCTTAACGCGAATGCGTTCGACCCGGCCCTCGCCATCGCATTCCACGGAATCGAAAAAACGCGGCTCGGCGACTGGGAACAGCAGAAACGAGAATTTTTCCGGCGGCAGCAGCGCGAGGCCACGCGGGGGAAACCAGATGGTGTCGGGCAAACCCACCAGCACCGGATCGTCGGGATGAATAACCGGCGCCGCGCGGAAGAGCGCGTCGCAGAGACCGGCGGGTTTCGGCTGCACCGCATAGCAGACGGACGCGTTCCAGGCCGAACCGCCGTAGTGTTCGAGAATATCCGACTTCTCCGCGGAAATTACCATGCAGATGCGCCGCACGCCCGCAAGCGCCAGCCGTTCGATCAGGAAATCGCTTACCGCGCGCGGCCGCCGAACTTCTCCTTCCGCCGCCGAACCCACCGGCAGCAGTTCCTTTGAGAACGCGAGCGGCTGGATGCGGCTGCCTTTGCCCGCCGCTGGAACTATTCCCCACATGATGTTGCCTTCGTGGCCGATCCGCAATACGTGGAATCGAGAATCCGTTCCAGTTCGGCGGCACGATGCTCGGCGGTATGGCAATCGAGCGTACGCTCGCGCGCGCGGCCGCCGATCCGGGCCAGTTCGTCGGTCGGCCGATGCATTGCGTCTACGGCCTCGGCGGTATCGCGGGCAATCAGGATCTCGGACCCCGGTGTGTAGAAACTCTCCAGCCCTTCCCAGTAGTCGCTGAGCACGGGCACTCCGCATGCCGCGGCCTCGAACAGTCTGCCCGAAGGACAGAAACCTCTTTCCGCCATGGGCCGGCGGGTGACGTTCACGGTTAATCCGGCGGAACAATAGAAACGGCAATGTTGGGCGGGCGGAATGTGGCTCGCGTAGAAGATATTCGGCAGCCACGGAAAACTGCCGTCGTATTTGGACCCGCCGATCACGAAACGCAGGTTCGGCAGGCGTTTGGCCGGTTCGACAAAAAGAGTACGCAGGCTTTCATCGCGGTCGGCCGAATAGGTGCCCATGTAATTCACGAAGGCCCGATAGCGCTCGGCCGCCTTGGCCGGCTTGTGCACTTCGGGATCGA
>JASHSD010000110.1 GCA_030036985.1 Bryobacteraceae bacterium | reverse complement strand
TAAGCGCGCCGTTGTTCCGTCTGTCTCCGCGCCTGCTCGATCAAACCCGCGAACTGATCGAAAATTGCGGATGCGATGCGGGCTGTCCCGCTTGCGTGGGGCCGGTGGGAGAGATCGGCGAACGCGGCAAACAGGCGGCTCTGGATATTCTGGGGCATATTACGGGCTATGCGGAACTTCGCCGGTGAGGCGCGGATTTGTTTGTTACAGGCCAGGCGGATTGCCAATCCGCCGCAGGTTGCCAACCTGCCCTGCAGTTTTTGGGTTTTCGTTGCGGTCAGCAGGTTCCCGCGTCATGCAGAAACTGCGCCGATTCCTCGGGCGGCGTCGGATTGATATAGAACCCGCTGCCCCATTCGAATCCCGCCACGCGCGTCAGCTTCGGGATGATTTCGATGTGCCAGTGGTAATAATCCGTCGCGCTTTCCTGCAACGGCGCCGTGTGCACGATCAGATTGTACGGCGGCCACTCCAGGACCTTCTCGATCTTCCGCAGCGTTGACCGTAAAACCCAGGCCAGATTTTCCAGACTGTGCGGCTCCGCATCCTTAAAGTGCGATTTGTGCTGCATGGGCAGAATCCAGGTCTCAAATGGAAACCGCGCCGCGTAAGGCTCCAGCACGATAAAACCATTTGTTTCCATCACCACGCGCGTGCGCGATTTCAATTCCTGCCGGATCAGATCGCAAAAAATGCAGCGCTCTTTGAAGCGGTAATAAGCCTTCGCCCCTTCCAACTCTTCCTGGACACGCTTCGGCACCACCGGCAGCGCGATCAGCTGTGAATGCGTATGTTCCAGCGTAGCGCCGGCCGCTTCGCCGTGGTTCTTGAACAAGAGCACGTAGCGCAGACGCCGGTCCCGGCGCAGATCCTCCAGGCGTTCGCGAAAGGCCCACAGCAGGTGATGAATGGTTTTTTCGGAAAGTTCGGTGATGCTCAGCGCATGTTCGGGCGATTCGATCAGCACCTCATGCGCGCCGATGCCCTTCATCCTGTCGAACAATCCCTCGCCTTCGCGATCCAGATCGCCTTCAATGCCGAGCACCGGAAACTTTTCCGGAACGACCCGCAGCGACCATCCCGGCTGATTCGGGCCGGAGCCGTTGCGGTAAGCCAGCACCTCCGGCGGAGTCTTGCTTTCATTGCCTGGGCAGAAGGGACAGAAGCGGCCGGAAGGTTCCCGCGGAGTCCGCTCGCGGACAAAATCGGAAGGACGGCGAGCACGGTCGGTAGAGATGATGACCCAGGAATCGGTGATGGGATCCTTGCGCAGTTCCGGCATGAAGCAAAGACACTACTATAGCGGGTGAGATCTCGCCGCAAAGGCGTCGCGGAGATGTTCGATTCGGCCGCCGCTGATGGTGACGGCGTCGAAGCGGATCTGCGTTTCATCCGCGCCCGCGCGGCGAATATAGTCGCGCGCCGCCCGCCGCAGAGCGTACATCTTCTCCGCGTCGATGTCGCGCTCCGGCGCGCTCAATTGGCCCGAAGCTCGCGTCTTCACTTCGACGAAGACGAGCGTCTCGCCTTCCCACGCGACGATATCGATCTCGCCCCCGCCCTGCGGCGGACGCCAGTTGCGCGCAATCACAGTGAACCCGCGGCGCCGGAGATAACGATGCGCGAGATCCTCGCCGCGCTGCCCCAGATCACCGTGTTTGCGATACCGCAGGGCGTCGGCGCATCGGTACAGGAGGGCCAATGGGCTCAAATTCGAACTCCATCGCTTTGCCGCGCACCAGATAACAGAGATAGAATTCCCAGAATTTTCTGAAACGCGGGAACCGGTTCACCAGAAATTCGAAGCCAAGCCATCGCCAGAAACTCAGTAGCTTGACGCGCACGAAAATCTCACGAAATTTCGCTTCGGTGTAATAGCCGAAGCCGCCGTGATCCTCGCCGAAATACCGGAACGAGAAGCTGTTGAGGTGGTGTTTGTGGGTCGGATCGCAAAACGAGCTGTAGTCCGTGTAATGGGGCGTTTCGATGCGCACGCGCCCGCCCGGTTTTACGAGCCGATGGAACTCCTCCATGGTGCGGACGACGTCGGTCAGGTGTTCGATCACGTGGATGGCGCGAAGCGCGTCGAAGGTCCGGTCCGCGAAGGGATAAGGAAAGCGGTCGAGATCGCAGATCACGTCCGCGGCCGTCACGGGATTCACGTCGATGCCGATGGATCCCGGATACTTGCGTATCCCGCAGCCTACGTCAAGTATCCTCAGCCGTTCGCCGTTATTCGGAGGCAATCAACAAGAGTATCAACCGTCGGGCCGGGGCTTCCGCGCTGTCGAGAGGGCGCCTTGGTTGAGCCTCGGATTGAGCCCCTTAGAACCCCGTTCAATTGGACGATTGTCGGCATTGCCAGCCCGATCAGCGTAAGCAGGAGTGCGAGTACCAGCAGGTAATCGATCATGGTGGTGTGCTCCGGTATTCAGGCAGTCTACCGTCGCGGACGTCAGGGAGGCATAACAGCCCGCATCATAGATTTGATCGGACCTATAACGGCTTTGCATAAACGGTTCCCACCAGCACGGTTTGCGCTATTTCGCCACCGGATTCTGTGCCACAATCGATGCGGGCGATTCGTGAAGAGGCCGTGAAGTAATCATGATGAGGTCATCAGCAGCCCGGATCGCCGCGCTGGCAGCCGGGATTTCGCTCCTGCCGGCAATGGCGGGCGGCCTCGCTGCTCAGACTCCTGAAAACGCCGGCCTGACCGATGCCGACCACGCGATTGAAGATCTCCGCCAAAGCGTTCGGGAGCTCACAGACGCGGTGCGGCGCTTGCCCTTCTCGCCTTTGGTGCGGGCGGCGCGCCCGATCTCCGACACCCGCCGCTGGACGCTCCGCATCCGGTCCCGCATCTTTTCTCCCGCTCCGCCCGCAATGGCTGTCACCTTCTTCATCAGCCGCGTCAGCACGCGATTGCCACCGCCCGGCAGGCTGCTGTCGGTCGGATAGTGGATATTGGTTTCCACCACGGTGGTGTCCACCCGCATGCGCCGGCCCTGAACCACCCTGTTCTCCACGGCCAGCGCCACCATGCGGCGGTGAATCTTTTCGACGACTTCCGGGCCGAGCGCCCGCGCCTGGCGGCCCAGCGTCTTATCGTTCGTCGGGAACCTTGCGTGCGCCGATACGCGTGAACTCCCGGTAAACCAGATTGGCGCGTGTTTCGCGCACCGTTTCCTCAAAGCTCCAGTTGCGAATATGCTTCAGCAGCAGCATGCGCAACACGATCTCGGCGGGCACTCCCAGGCGGCCGCGCGTGCGGCTCTTCGGCCGGCGCTGCAGCAGGGCTTGATAAACGGCTTCCACCAGCCGCTCGTCTTCGAGCACCCGATCCGCCTCGCGCATCCAGGGTTCCCACAGACTCGCAGTCTCCTCGTGAATGAAGCCGTCGCCGAGGCAATACTGTGCCGGACGGCGTAATTCAATCATCGGCTCGCCTCACCGGCGCCGCCATCGGCCGGCAGACGAAGCAATTCGATATTGATCTCACAGATCTCTTCGATGGCCGACTTCAGCTTCTGGTAGTTGGCGAGAGCGCGCCTGACAGGCGCGATCCGATCCTTGCGCAGGCTGATTTGGCGGATGCGGCCGCCGGGATAGCCAACGGCGAGAACCGACACCGGATGTCCCTCGCCGCGCCCGCACTTGGGGCAGCCGGAGCGGTGGCGGATGGTGCGGTCGAGCAGGGAGCCGCGCAGGAGGTCGGGGCGCAGAGGCAGGCGGGCGAGGAGGCGGTCTCTCTTGCGGGCGGCCTGCGTATGATTCATTATTAATAGTGAAACATAACAACAAACAAAAAGCAAGAGAAATGTTCGGAAAAATTATTGACGGCCGAGTGCCGCAGCCGCAGGGCGGCGACGGATTTCGACGTTCGGGAAGGCGCGGACGCGCCCCGGCGTTGAAAACCGGGAACTTGGACCCTCATTTTTGCGCCGGAAAGTAG
>JASHSD010000109.1 GCA_030036985.1 Bryobacteraceae bacterium | reverse complement strand
AGACTGGAAGGATCCTCGGCTCCGGCGAGGCGTTCTGACTGCCGCGTTGGCCGGACAAGTTGCGCTCGGCTGGAGCCGTCACATCTTTATCTTTCAGCACGCGCGGCCCCTGCCATTATCGGAATATGCCGTTATCATGGGGCCCCTTGTGTTGACCAACATCCTTCTCTGGCGTGCGCACATGGCCTGTCGTCAACTGGTCCCGCAGATTCGCGGCCGCAAGGTATTCGTGTGCGGGCACGGACGCAACCTCGACGGCCGGGAAATGACGCCGGCCAGCTTCGGTGCCGGGCTGGCTCTCCAGGGGGCTGAAATCATCGTCGAGCCGGATGAAGCGGACGTCAAGATCACCCTCGGTGAGATAAGCACGGAAATCGTCTGCGGCACCTTGCTCTGGGGTGCCGTTACCGACGAGAACCACATCGCTTCAGCTTTGAGAAGGATGCTAAAGACTGGCGCGGGGAAGGCTGCCGCCGCATGAACTGGACCCATGTTGGCGTTGCGTTCATTTGCATCTCATACGCGTATCTTGGCTTCAACCTAGGGAAGAAGGGACGGAACATGTTTCTTACTCTAAGCCTGTCGGAGATGTTCTTCGCCGGCGCGCCGGTCTGGGTAGTTCTGTGGATGCAGAACAAGCTCGGGTTTAAGGCTGGCCCGCCGGTCTGGATTCTTACTACCGCCTGCTTTCTGGTTGGCCGATTCTGCGGGAAACGTAGCCGTTCGGTGTAGCGAGCGCGCCAGCGAATCTGAGCCAGTAGCCCGCCAGCGGGCAATCGGCTCCGTCCCCGACCTCAGTTCGGAGCAAGGCGATCGGGCGATCACCTATCCCCGCCCAGTTCCGGAACCACCCTGGGCTAGTCCTGAGCTAGTCCCACTGCACCCGTTTGAGATCGGGAATCTGCGTAAAATCGCCTGAGGACGAATCTTCAGGCTCTTTGAGCTCGCGACCGAACTGCTGTTCCCGTATGAGCTGTTCAAGGTGCTGCCGGAGATAAACTGTCGATCATCCCGGGGGGCTTAGCATGCCTCCGCATCTCGAACGCCTGGCCGGCTATCCACCTCGGAGGGTCGGCGCGCCAACGGGTCAAGGGAGCGAGGATTACATGCTGCCGACTATAAAGCGCCTGGAGTGGAAGTATATTCCTGGAAATTCTTGGGCTCTAACTACCGGGGCGAGGCAGATGAACCGGGTCACCGACTCGAATCGAAATAGCGATGCGTCGTTCTATGGCTCGGCGGCACTCGGCGACAGACTCTCGGTGTCAGGCTCGATCTCGACCTCGCCGATAAGCTCGCCCTTCGCTTTCGTGCGCAACACCAGCTTGTAAGTACCCGGATCGAGCGCGGCGTGCTTTGGAAACGAGAATCCAGCCGGAGAAAATGAGGCGGAGCCAAGAACATTACCGCCGCTATCAAGAAGCAGACACTCCAGAGGCTCCAAGTCGGTGGGGTCTGCCCCCTCATCGGGCTTCAATTGAAGGCTGAACCGTCCCGAGTAACCTTCAGTCGGCGTAATCACCAGCAGAAGAAGGAAACTGCCGAATGGTGTCGGGATTTCGGCGGCTTGGCCGGGCGCGAATTCTACCGCATCGTAATCGGTCGCCTTGCTCCTGAATCTAGCCGCCGAGCCCGCCCTCGGCTGTCGCACACGCAAAATGCCCCCGGAAAGAACAGTTATCGCAAAGACCACGCGCTGCGCCTGCCACCCGACCATCATTGCGGCCATCGCGTCTCCCAATGCCGGCGGTATGGTCGGGACTTCGACAGAGCTCACATTCGCGTGGCGAAAGTCGCCGACAGCGCGATAACAGGAACGGCAATCCAACGCGTGACCGTGAAGAAACTCTCGCTGCGCAGCCGTCAGATCGGCGGCGGGCGTCACCGCCAGAAGCCACAGATCCTCATCAGGCCAGTGGCCGGCCGAGAGATTTCCGAGGGTGGCGGTGACATCGCCGAATTCCATGCTCAAATCATCGAGCGCCAGCTCTTCGTCGCCCATTACACGGCCTCCATCACATCAGGACGCGGCATCATGACCTCTTTTTCCATACAGCGCCGCAGTTTTTGGGCCGCCTGATGATACACCACGCCGACTTTCTGGTTCGTCAGGGGCGGAGTCAGGGTCGCGGCAATCTCCAGGTTGGTATACCCAACTTGGCGGAGAAGCACGATCTTACGCTCCAAGTCGTCCAGCTGTCGGATACAAACGTAGAGTCGCCGCCTTCTCTCATTATTCGAGGCGGTGTCCTCAGGACCTAGCCCTGGATCGGGTGGCTCGACGCCGCCGATGTCATCCCCCTCCGCCCGGAGCGGAGGTCCGCCCCCACGTCTCCTTCTCCTAAGTTCGTCGATTGCACCGTTTCGAGCGGTTATATCGACAAACTTCTTGAATTGCCCATCGTTTTCAAAGAAAGGCCACCTCGGAAGCACTTTGATCCAAGTGTCCTGCGCAACGTCTTTCGCAGCACCTGGGTCATGCAGCACACTGTAGGCATCCCTATAGGCCCTGATCCAAATCTGCTGGCTCAATTCCGCCGCCGCAGCGATATCGCCCCGCACCGCCCGGTCGCGTAGGACTATCCAGCTCGGGTTTGGCGTCGGTGACACGTGATTGCCTCAGTAACCAAATTCTGGTATCCAGGAGCATGTTACCAAAAAATACTCTGGCTCAATCGTCCTACAGCGTAGCAAGGTGGTCTGGACAATGTTGCCCTCGGCGGTTCCCCCTCCCTCGGCTGGCGGATGCGCGTTTCTTTTCGTCCTGCTGGCGGCGCCATTTGTAGGCTTTCACTTTCTCGGCCTCGGCGGCTCGCTTGGCGGGCTGGCGCTGATGAGCCTTGGTGCTTCCTCGTTCTCTTGCGTTCGCGCTGTGCGCGGCAGGTCGTGCGCGGCGTGCCGCCGCCCGGTGGTCAATCGGCGGTCCGGCAGCGAGCTCGCTGGGCGCCTGGGCATGCCCGGCATATTCATGCGAAGCTCGGATCTGCGGGCTGGGCGTATGTCGCCGGGGTCGTTCTGCGTCCGCTGCGGTCACGTCTACTGCGGCTGCTCCTACCCGCTGGCCACGTGCGCGCGCGGGTCGCGCGAGTTGCGGTCTGTCGCGGTCGAATATCCGGATTAGGATCGTCGGAGAAAGGAATCGATGAAACTGAAACGCAGATTCGCCACCGCTTTTACGCTGGGTGGCGCCGTTGCGGTGGCCTCCCGCGCCGCAGGCGGCGGCTGGACCTGGCTAGTGCCCGTGGTCGCCGTTTACGTCGTCTGGGCATGCGCGCGCAACATCTACTTATCGCGATTCCGCCTAGAGAACGACAACGACGAGGTCCGGCTTCGCCGGCGCGATGCGGTTATTGGGCTGGTCCGCTGGGATGCGATTGCCGCCACTCAGACTCTGTATCCCTCGGTTCGTGGGCTCCTGCTTCTGATCGCACCGCCGCCTCCCCGCTTTGGTTCGCGCTCGAGCGTTCCACCCGGGTTTTCCCGTTGTCACCAAGTTCGACGACTGCTGACGTTGTCCCCGGATCTGCTTCTCATCGGTCGCGCCGCAGAGCACTTGGTGGCGCCGCTGGCTGCGCTCGAGATCGAAGACCGCCTCGAGTTTCAAAAACAACTCGCGCTTCGGGTTCCTGTTGGCGCTAGCCGCATGCCTCCCGCGGTCTTGGAGACGGCCGGGGTCAGCGAAGGTGCCGCACAGAAGAAAATGCTCGCACGGGAGTACGAGGCTGCCATACCGCTATATCAGGAGGCCGGGCAAGCGTGGCAGGAATGCGGCCGCATGGACCAGTACAACCGAGTGCTTCAGAACATGGGTGAGTGTCTCGAGCGCTCCGGCCGCCACACCGACGCCGCAGCCGCGCTAGAGGAATCCATCAAGCTTTCCCGGAATCTGCGGGACGAGCGGGCTGAGGCCAATGCTCTGGTCGCGCTATCTCGCATCCAGTGGGCGCTTGGCACTTTACAGGATCTCGACTACGCCCTGAAGCACTTGGGTGACGCGATCGAGATCCATGAGCGCCTCACCGAGCCATTTTTTGTTGCGCGCTTCCTCGGGAATCAAGCTATGTGTCACGAACGGCGCTGGGCCTTACTAACTCCGAGCTCGCCGAAAGCACAAGAAGCGCTCTTAGAGTGCCGACGCCTCGCCAACCTGGCTCTGAACACGCTCGGCCGACCTCATCCGAACATTCCGCGAGACCATTTTGATGCACAGCGGGCGAACCTGCTGGGCACCTTGGCCCGGTGCGCTTTTATGTCGGGCGACTGGAAAGCGGCTGCCGAGCAATTCGCGGAAGCGGAGAAGTCCTCCCCAGGTAAACAGATTCTGGTCGACAAGGCCATGCGCAGCCGCGCGCTCTTTCTTCTCAGCCGCAATAAGGACACTTCCGCGGGGGAACGCGACATCCTGATTCACCAAGCAATGGAGGGCATCGACGAAGCGGTTCGGGGGCTTCCGATGCACGGCGACTATGACGAGAGCATGGAAGTGCTGGCGCTCCGCGCAGACGCGTATTGGGATCTTGGTCGCTGGGAGGAAGCCCAACGGGACTACGAATTCATCATCGGTCTCATCGAGCGCCGGGACCTCCCATTCTCGCGCCCTGCCGATCGCGCGCTCCTTCGCAGGCGATATCATCGCTTGTTCCCACGTCTCGTCGAATCCTGCCTTCGGCTGGCTACCGACGACCCTTCGCACGCTGTCAATTGGTTTGCCCGTGCCTTTCAATTCTCGGAGCGGTTCAAGGCCCGAGGCCTGCTTGACATCCTCGTCTCGTCCGACGCCATGCGCGACCTCACTCCCGAGACGCGCCGCGAGCTCGAGGCGGCGCAAGCTGAGCAGAAACGAGCTTTTCTCCAATCCGAAGCCGCTGGGAGAACGCCTGATGTGGCCCACGGCGGCTGGGCCGTGATGGGCAAGGCCGAGGAGGGCTGGAGGCGTGCGGTGAGCAAAGCCATCGCAGAACGCCCGGAGCTGGCGGACTTGATCCAGCGCGGCGCTCCTTCCCTTGAAACCGTCCTCGCCCGCCTTCCCGACGATCGCACTGCCGTGCTGCAATTCAGCCTTTGTGAGGGAGGTCTTGCGGTGATGCTGATCTGTCGTACCGCCGCGCGCCCGATTTATTGGCTACTGTCATCGTTTTCTTCATCTCAACCGCCGAAGGCGGTCAAGACATACGAAGCCGCTTACAACGCGTTCGCGAATGCCTTGGAAAAGAAGCTCCCGTTTCCGGGAAACGCTCGCAAGGCCTGGATCAACGCGCTGCCTGGTCTGGTCCGCTCGGTTCGCGAAGACATTTTCGGCTCGCCCTCACGCGCCGGCTCGATCGCCGAGACCCTCGTGAGGATGGGCATCTCCCGCGTTGCTCTGATACCCGAGGGGCTGTTGAGCCGCCTGCCGTTGCATGTCGGCGTGCCGGAAGGGATTCTAGTTTCGCTTGCCCCCAGCAGCGGCGTCCTCCTGGAGGCATCTCGGCGCGCCGTCGGTCGACCGTCGGAGATGCTTCTCGTCGACAATCCAGACGGTGAGATGCCCGGCAGCTCCCGCGAGGTGGACGCGGTCCAACAGCTCGCGGAGAGACACGGCGTCGCGGTGACGCGGCTACCGAGAAGCGCCGCCACGCAAGAGGCAGTGCTTCACGGGCTGCGCAAAACCTTGTGGCTGCACTATAGCGGCCACGCCTTCAGCGACCACCGCCACCCATGGTATTCCCACCTGGACACGGCGGGCGGTGAGACGGATGCTCGGACCTTGCTCCAAAGCGGCGCAGTCCGCGGTGGGACAGCGGTGATTGTAAACGGGTGCAGCAGCGGAGTTGCGCCTCACGATCCGGCGGGGGAGTTCGCGGGCCTTCCTGCCGCGTTCCTCGCGCTGGGCTGTTCGGTAGTTGTAGCTACCCTTTGGGAGGTCCTCCAGGAGTGCCCGATGATCCTGATGGAGCGGTTCTACGAACGCCTCCTCTCCGACCGCGAACCCGTGGCGCAAGCGCTCGGCTCTGCCATCTCGCATGTGCGCCGGTTGAGCATAGGTGATATCGCCGGATACGAGCGGCGCCTCGGCGTCCCGGGAAACGCTCTGTTCAAAGAAGCCATGGAGCACAATCCGAACCATCCACTGCACTGGGCCGGATTCGTGGTTTGGGGAGCGGCCTGGACGGCAGCCGAGGCTGCGGAAGAAAGGTTTGTTCCGGCACCCGAATCCGGATTCTCATGGCGACCTCTGGTGCTGTCGAGCGCTCAGAGTTCCCCCCAAGAACAGTTGGATCTTCTCGCACAGGCAAAGACGGCCTTTGAGCAGAAGCGGTACGAGGACGTGCTGCGGATGTTGGAGGATGCGCTCGTCCGTTGGGGCCCCAACCGGCACGTGCTCGCCTGCCTAGGTGAGGCCCACACCCTCTTGGGACAGGCGGATCGCTCCCTCGAATACGACTGCCAGGCGCTTGAGATGGACCTGAACAGTCCTCGCGCGCACTATACCCTGGGCTGCACTTATATGGATCTCGCCCGCGTTGCCGAGGCCCGCGAATGCTTCCATCGCGCGCTGACACTCGATCCAGGCTACTGGAAGGCGATGTGCAATTTATGCTCTTTGGGAAACGACCCGCACGAGAACCTTGCCTGGTTGCGGAAGGGCTTTGCCCTTGAGCAGCGGGACCTGTCTACGGTCCCAAGCCCTGAGGATAGCGACACGAGCGAAGGCATTGCACATTGGGAGAAGATTGCCGCCGATCCAAGTTTTGAGCTCGCCCCGCACCGGATCTTCTGGGCCGGCAAACTGATTGGAGAAAAGGATTGGAAGCATGCGCAAAGAGAGCTCACTCTGGCTAAGGAACTGCTTCTTACCGCTGATCAGAAACACCATGTCCTGAACCTCGAGGCCGAGGTGTTCCGCCAGACAGGCAAACTGCGCGAGAGTATTGCCCGAATGGAAGAGGCTCTTGAATTGGACGCGACGTCGCCGCCAGTCTGGAATACACTCTGTGCCCGGCGTTACCTGCTGGCGATCGACGCCGCAACACCGCGCCATGAGGCGCAGGCGCTGCTCGTCGCTGCGGTCGACGCCGGGAGAACAGCGATCGCGCGCGGCGACTATTCCATGCCACATCGCAATATGGGTTCCGCGTACGCTGCCCTGAATGATACGACTGCCGCCAAGTCCGAGGCACTTCGCGCTCTCGATATGGCGCAGCAGCAAATCCGAAATGGCCCCCAAGGTGAGTTGGTTTGCCCGGGGTGCGCCACTCGGGGGAAGGCCCCGGCGCAATGCCAGGAGTGTCTGACCCTGTCGAAGGGCGTGTTGCGCGACATCGAGCTAATCGAAGGTAATTACCGTGTTTAGACCGAACGAAGGCGCGCGATACGCCATTTATCTAGCGAATGGAGGGGTTATTTGGATGGCTGCGGGATTGATTCATTTTCCGCTATTCGTGGCGCATCCCTGGTATGCCCTTCTTCACCCTGGGAAAGCGTTATTGGTTCACCTGCTGCTGACGCTTGGTGCTGGAGAGGTGCTCGGCAGCACGATCTACTTGGCATTGCGCGTTGCCGACCAGTCCCCGAACCGGGCCACCCTACATTTGGCCCTGCCGCTAGCGGCGGCTGCGCTGGCTGGCGCAGTCTGTGCCTGGTTCGTGGGCGAACCGTCACTTTATCCGGCCGGCACCGCGCTCTCCCTCAGATCCCTATCGACTCGGCTCTGTACGGCCATCCCACTGGCTTTGGGAGCGACGCCGACGACGAGAATAAGTGCGCGGCGCGGACACAGCAAACTCCAAGTTTTGCGAAAGGATCCGCGATGGCGGAAGTAGACCAGTCTGACTCCGCACGGTGGGCAAAAGCGAATGCAAAGGCGGGGGAACTCATCCCACGGGCGGGGGGCCACCAGTGTCGTCAAGCTGGCCTTGACCTCTTTCAGGAGGCCAAAAGGCTTTGGAGCCTTTACGGAATGGCTGACAAGCCGTCGCGGTGGCAGGACCACGGCGATGTCGCCTTCCACCTCGCGGCGGCGTATCGACCGGATCTCGCCTACTGCCTTGTCTATGCTTTCCGCGATATCCGGGAGCGCCCTGATCCAGTCCCGCTCATAATGACGGCGCTGGAACATCTGATCCATCTGCGGCCGACGACCATCAGTATTCACCTGCCTGCAACCGTCGATCTCGAGAATCTGCGGCGGAACCCACGGGAATTGGCCACCCGCGGCGCGAGGATTTTGGCGCGCGAAGTCAGCGTAGCGCCGTACGCACACGCCACTGGAATCTACGCGCACTGGGATTCTGCCGCCAAATCAATTTTGGTTGATGCGCTACGAGAGTTCAACCCAGACGGCGCCGCGGTCCTTGCAAAAGACTCCAAGGCGTGGATGCGAACAGGAACCGGGTTTTTGAGCGGAACCTTACATGTCCTTTGGCGGATCTTCTTCGGCCGCGCCGACTAAGATTCCGCGTCACTTCCACGGTTTCGCCGTCGCTGCGGCGTCCCGCACAACGCGAATTGCGCACCGAGCATGCGTCCGAATCTCATCCAGAAACGCGCGCTCGTCTGACTCCGCAAGAACGGAGCAATTGAACGGGTGGTCCAGACCGCCGACGGGACGGAATACCACCTGCCGATCTGCGCGACCGGGGATTATTCCGCTCGCACGTTCGCGGATAACGATTTCGAGCATCTCGTTCCACGGCAGATTGGAGTGCTGGCGAACGCCCACGATGGAGACTTTCTCTGGCGTGATGACGCACCAGCTTCTGCGGACGCTTCGCGTCGTCAGAAACATCCAGAGCCCTGTGAACGAAGAAGTGGCGCCAATGCCAGCAGGCCAGCTGAAATGAGGCGAACGCCAAATCAAGAAAGCGCCCACTGCGGCGTAGCCGATTCCGAACGAATAGTGCACGATGGACAGAGGGCTAGGGCGAAAGTTCCTCGAAGCAGCAGCCGACAGTCTCACAGGTGACAATTTATCGTTGTAATGATACACAATAGGTCGACTGAAAAGCATGGCACAAGCGGATTTCGGAGCGGCGTAGTGACTGGTGACACTCCGTTTCTATGCATGGGAATTTGCCGCTTCCTCGGCACCGTGGGCTTCTTCGGCTGCGGCTGGCCAGCTTTTCGCGCGGCGCAGGCCCACTGGCATCTAAGGTTCGAACGACTTGACGAGTTAGCGAAACTCGGACGATCTGGTGCCTTGGCGCTCGGGGTCTCGGTAATGGTGGGTTTTGTCGGACTGGCGATTGGGCAGCGGCTTGGCATGGGGATTCGCGTCCGGGACAATGCGACATCGCTCCGAATCAACGTTCTCTGGCATTGTTTGGCGAACGGATCCATAATTTGGTTGGCGTATTCAGGTGTGCTGTGCGCCGTGGCGATTGGAGATAGGCAACTGGTGCAGCATTTCGCACGTGAGTACGGCACGGCTTTTTTTTTATCGTGTGCAGTGATCGGACTGGCGGGGTCCGTGACGATTGCCCTGTGCATAGGTCGGTTGCTAACGAGTGGCGCACGACGGGACGGAGCGGGCGAGAAGCTTATGTTGATCCTGCCTTTCATAGTGGGCATTCCCATGGGCCTTCTCGTGACCGCGATTTGGCAGTTGCCTAGTCTGGGTGGCGCGATCTTCGGCTTCCTCTTCCCGAGTTCGTTGACGACATTAGCAGGGGGAATGTGGGATCGGGACCAAGCCATGCGCACGCCAGGCCGCCCGCGTCCGATTTAACCTTGCTGTTGACGACAACTCAGGGCGCACTAACTGCCTGTCCGCAATCGAGG
This sequence comes from Bryobacteraceae bacterium, assembly GCA_030036985.1. Classification (GTDB taxonomy): domain Bacteria; phylum Acidobacteriota; class Terriglobia; order Bryobacterales; family Bryobacteraceae; genus BOG-234. The sequence continues at coordinate 18,528 of JASHSD010000109.1, read as the reverse complement.
AGTGATTGCGATACAGACACAGCTCTACGGTAACATTCGTCTCGAACATCCCATTGGGGGTCTAACGGCCCTGTCCGCCGCGATGGACTTTGTATCACCTTCCAAGGTCTCTTCCGCAATCAGCCCGGCCACCGCTACCCTCGCTTCGAGGACCGTCATTTCTACAGTGGCCGCACCGGCAGACTGCCCCTCCGCGCGTGGTGACGGCTCCGATGGCTCCGGTCCCGATATCCAATCGTTCTCGCGATCAAGAAAGCTGACGTCGTAATCTGTTGTGTCGACAACGCGAGCGCGGGGTTTGAGACGGCACTGCTCGCGAACTACTTGCAAGCTCTGCTCGACGTCGAGACTGGCGTATTGAGGGGTCCGGGCCGGCCTATTTGCGCAGATATCCGCCCGGTGCTGCCGGACCGTTGTTTCCTCTCATCCAGCACATTCTTCGTCTGAATAAAACTGTTATCTGGTTGAGTGACCCGCAGGCTGGCCCGTACTGACGGTCGCAGCTCAGCCCGCATTAGGCCTCTTCTCCAAGCGTCAGGTCAACCCGTTCCAGAGCGGATCTGGGGGAACGCCGGCGCGCTCTTGCATCCTCGAGTATGTGCCGCTGGTGAGCCTCATAAACCTGACTTTCCTTTTCGGCCGCCTCCAGGATACCGGGAACCGTTATCTTTTCGCCTGAAAGCCCCTCGATCCTCATTTCGGTGACTTCGGGTGCCAGGAGCCAGACGTACGGCAGGCCGCACGAAGCCAACTCCCCAGCCAGCGCCGGCGCAGCCACATTGTCCAGCTTTGCGCGACTCGCTTCGAGCCGCTTCGTGCAGTCCTTCAGCGAACGGAACCGGAGGAAGAACACGGCTGTGCAACGCTTTAAGTCGCGTATGCCTGCCGCGGCGAGGTAGCCGCTTGAGAAGAGCACGCAGATGGAAAACCACAGCACGGCTTCGCCCACCACTTTCTCGTCGACGGGGATAGGTGGCGCCTCGGGATTCGCCGCATCCCTCTTCATGATCATTGCCTGTTCGCGAGTGGGTGCCATCTTCACGATAGACTGCAGCTGCAGTGCCCCGGTTGCGAGCATGGCGGCAATGATGATGACTCCGGCTGCGACTCGCGCCCGGTAGCCTCGCCGCGCCGCATCCTCCGGCGTGGAATCCCGCAGCAAAGGCCACGGATCGTCAAGGAGACGCAGGCGGACGATGAGGAATTCAAACAGCAGCAGGCTAGCCGCGAACGCTATCCGGAGCCAGATCGCAGCAGAATCATTCGCTTTCAGATTGAGAAGGTACGCCAGAGAGGCTGTCAGAATATCCTCTGTCCTGAACCCCGCATATGCGGCGGCCAGATAGATGAGCGCAACGAGCGCAACGATGACCCCGACTGGGCCAAGGGCTTTCATTGAAGCCTCGATGCCCGCACAGGCCGCCCGCGCGGCTTGCCATTCGTCCAGGCACACGCGGAAATCGCTTGCAGCTCGAATCAACGCCGACGAGATGCGCCGCTGAGCTTCTCTGCGCACTGAGTCGAGCGCCGCGGAGATTCCGAGCATACACTGATTGACGCTTTCTTCCGTTGACAGATTGTCGATCGTTTCAATCATCGCTTCAATGCGAGTTTCGGCTTGCATGGTGGTTCACGTCCTCACTTTCTTTATCTTGGCGTCCGGCGTCGCCGCAGCGGCGCCGCGAATCCGATAATGTTCGTACAGTGCGAGCAGGGTCTCGGAAGCGACTGCGCGAATCTGATGGCGTTCAGCGTCCTTTTTCTCAGCCCGCCCCAAAGCGCCCCGAACGAAAGCGACCCGCGGAAAGAGCAACGCGAGCGAGGTGGGTCTCGCCGCCATCGAACCGAGATCCATCGCGCCCTCGAATATGCGGCCTGATCTGGTGTGCGCCGCCTTGGACGCCGTGCCCACAAACCGGCCGAGGGCCAGCGCGATCCGTCGGCGATGGAGATCCTGGCGAGATTCGAGGGCGGTCAACCGGTTCTTAAGGGCGCCCACGCTGGACAAAGGCTCGAGCCCCACAGCAGTCGCGTCCTCCATGACCCATTTCGAAATCATTTCGCGCGCTGCCGCGGAGTCGAGGTCGTGAAGACCGGCTTCGGACGCGATCTCTATGACCTGCGGCTTATGCGACTCGGTCTTACTGAAAAAAAGTTCCTTATCGTTCATGGCAGCCTCGTTAGAATACGTTCGTGTCGAAGTGGATGCCCGGTTTGCCCGGCGCAGCTTCGGCTTCCAGAATGGGCGGCCAAAAAAGGCGCTGTTCCTGTAGCGCATTGCAGTTCTGGCGGCCTGCATTCGTCGGCATTACCCAGAAAACCTCCCTGAAGCCAGCGAGCAGCCCCCCGCGGGGCTGGAGGCGAGCGGTAGCCTTATCCAACAGACCCTGAATCGACTGCTTCGTTATACATGCGTTCTCGATGGTCTTGGTATCCAGGCCATCCGAAAGCACCGTGAGCACATTGATTCGCCCGGGGTCAGGCGAGAGTCGCAGCAGAAGCCCCAGAACATCTGTCGAGAGCGCCGGCGATTCTTCCGCGAGCAGGCGGTCCACCGCCCGAGTAATCGCGCTTTTCGCCTTTCGGTATTTGACCTTGAACTCGGTGTCATCGACGACTCCGGCGTTCGGATCGGCTACAGGCAGCTCCTGCCATGGCAGCACCCAAGCCTCATCTGAAGTGCGGTCCGCAACGCGCCCAACCCTGACGCTGTCGCATGAATGGAGCCGATTCATGAACTTGTCCATTTCCGGCTTGTAATTTACTCTGTCCCGGGTCGATGTGGTGGGATCAATAAATACGCTGTAAGCACGGCAATCGCCCGGGGAACCAGAGGTTGGTCGAGCGTCCGCGGAAAACTTCTCCGCGGGCGCGCTCCCGGAATGGGCGGCGACCGATCGGGTCTCTCCGGCGAACGGAGCCCAGTTGTTGACATATGCTACGACCGCAAGACCACCCGCGATCAGAGAAAGAACGACAACTCCTCGAAACATGCATTCCCCCCTCGTCAAGATTCGGGCCGGGCGAACGCCGCAAAAGCAGCCCGGCTCGAGAGCTAGTACGCGGGCCCCGGATTGTTTTTCGGTTTTGCGCGTAATTTTTCTTTAGTGCCGGTGTGCAAAAACCGTAAGCTGCCGCGCAGAGGTCATCTTCCAGTGACCTAGCAGAAAAAAGGGGGATTCCTTTCGTAGTTATATCCGTGACGTCCCTCGGCACCCGCGAAAAGGGGCAGTTGAACGTTCTGGTCGATCGTGCAGCCTTGAGCGTGGAAAAGGCTCTCGAATGCTATCGGCAGGGTTATCGAGCGATGGTGCGGGCGAAATCGGATCTGGAGGCCGTACGTGATGCTTTGCATCCACGCCTCGAACTAGGCGTCGGCAGAACCGGCCGAGTTACTGTGCCGGGGCGCGTTCTGGTGTCCGTCGGGGGGCAAACACTTTCGCTGACAAAGAGTCTGGCACAGGTCCTCGACATTCTCTTCAAGGCGCAGGGCTGGATTACACTAGACAACCTGCTTGAGGCCGTACGGAAACGGACCGGCCGCCCGGTGAGCAAGCGTGCGCTCCAGCAAATTGTATATCGCCTCGGGCGCCAGCTCGAGATCCCCGGGGAGCAGCAGCCCCGCGGGATGATACAAAGTTCGCGAAAGTTCGGTTACCGGCTGCGCCCGCGTCCGCGTGTTAACGATTCCAATTGTTAGAGCTGATGCAAGCGTAGCGACACTGCGGGATCTTGTCGGGATACGTTGGGTTCCGCCGAGGACGCCATGCCTTGACTGCCCGCGCCGTCAATCGATAACGCGCGCTGGAAGAATAACTGACTCTCTTCAAAAGATGTGCCTATGTTTCCCTGAGAGCGCGGCTGGTGATTTCCTCCAGCTTTTCCAATGCGTCGAGGAAGACCGGCACGCGCTCCTCCCAGGCCCGCCAGCGATGCCGCTCGAACTCGTCAGCAACGTCATCCTGCCACTGACTGCGGGCCTCCTCCCAGCATTCCTGCAGGCGCGACCACTCCGCCCGCGCCTCCGCATGAAGGTCCCGCATTCGGCTCATGACTCATCCCTGCGTAGCTGGCCGCAGCCAGTCCAAAAAATGCGCCAAGGCCTCCCGCGCCGCCCCGGATAACTTTTCTGTCCTGATCTCACCGCGCCCTCCTCCCGGCGGGCCCATGACCCACCGAGTCATATCCGCGCGCGAGCGCTGCCTTGGCGGCGGATGGGTCTCTCAAGAGCCAGTCGAGCATCAGAAAGGCGGCCGGCGGAAGGAGGGAGTGATCGCGGACCAGCTGCGCCGCCGAGAACCCCTCGACCTCCGGCGGGCCAAGCGCGCCTGTTTGCCACCAGCGGCTGAACTCATCCCATACCTTTGAAGAACAGTTGGTCAGGTCAAGCGCTGTGATTTCGGCGCTGGCGGGCGAATAGCCGAACTCCTCAACAAGCCGAGCCGCTATCACGACTGGATCAAGGCGTCGGCCCGTCGAATTCCCGGTTTCCACTAGTCACCTCCCTCGTTCAAGTAAACCTCCATCACCGCGTCCTCGCAGGCAAAAGCGTCGGCCTCAACCGGCTGGCTCGCGTACCGCGCAGGATTCTCTTTCCACTCCACATACTGGCAGAGATTCGTCCGCCAGGCCTCGACTTCGGCAGCATCGCCATGCGCCGCCGCGTTAGCGCAAACGTAATATTGATACGCATGACGCCCTTCGTGGACGATCGTTCTGATCATCTCGCGACTGCTTCCGGGTCCGAGGTGCTCATCGTTTATCCAGATTGTCTCGCCGTCGCATACGCCGTATTCTTGCGCCTCAAGCGCCGCCGGCAACACCGGCAGCGCCGGGCGCCCCGTCACATCCGCGATGCGGTTTTCGGCTTCCTGCAGAGCCTCCAGCCTGGCATTGGGCGAAGCCGCGTTGTCCCAGGCTTCCCGCCTTAAGGCCAGCAGGGACAGGAGGACGGACGCCACGGCGCGAATGCGGCGCGGATCGCCGTCCGCTTCGGGTCCCGCGCGGTCCGCAGCGAGAGCCCCGCCGGTACGGCCGATCACGGCCCCGTCTTTTTGTAAGGCGAAGTAAGCCCCCAGGTTTTCAAGGACCCGTCGCAGAGCTGCGCGCGCCTCGGCGGTCATGCCGGTGCCCAGATCCTGCAGCTTGGCCGCTTCACGTTGATAGGAAGCGGCGGTTGCCTCGACATTCCGCTGCCACCTGACGAGGTTTGACAGCGCTTCCTCCGCGTCTTCGTATTGCCGCCGCGCGTGGCTTATCTCGTCATCCTCTTCGGCGTTCTCGATTTCGTCGCGCAGACGCGACATTTCGCGGCGCAAAGCGGCCCGGCGTTCCTCAAGCTGGCCCGTCGTCCGCCGCAGCGTCGTCTCCGCCGCCTTGGCGCGTTCAAGAGCGGCGGCAGCAAACCGTCCAAGCGCCGTCTCGAACGCGGCGATGGCTTCGCTCCGGACTTTGGCGCTGTCTCGCACCGTCGTCACCGGTTGTCAAGATACTTGCGCGCCAGTCCGGCCTTGCGTTCCAGGAACTGGGCGTAGTCCTCCGCAAGCCTGACGAACCGGTCCAGGTCCTTGACGGTCTGATCGAACGTCTTGCGGAAACGGTCGTACTTGGCGTCCTTCCAGACGCTTCGAGCATCGCCGACGAGCCGGGCGGCCTTGTTGCGGCGCTTGGCGACGCTATCCGCGGTCTTTGAAAGATGCCGCGCGAAGGCGACGAGTTCAGCTGGTGTGACGATGGCGGATGGCATGGCTTTTAGGGGGTCTTAAGTCTTTGGTAGACACGAATCGCCTCGGCGTCGGCTAACATGTCCGGCTTGCTGCGCGCGATTTCCTGCTGGAATTCGTCCAGAACCCGTCGCAGCGGCTGAATCGCACGCTTGAACTTCGTGTATTCCTCGTCCTGCCAGCTGCGCCCCAGCCGGGCAAGCTCGCCGTCAAGCACGGTTAACTCGGTCCTGATGTCGCCCGAAAACATGCTCAGTTCCTCGGCGATGGCCAACAGGCGGTCAGGGTCAACATGAATATCGGATTGAGGCATATGAAATCAACCTTTCGTCTCAAGAAGCCGTCCGCGCGCGGAGCCGTCCCCCGACCTCTTCCAGCCAATCGCGCGGTGGCATTGAATAAGGGCGGAACTTCTCCAATTGGCCCGGTCGCTCCTCTTCGAAGAAGATGATGCGATGCGGTTTGTCGATGCGTGAGGCTGCCGCGTCATCGAAGAAATTCATCGAATCGTCCGCGCTCATCGCGCCGCCCGCTCGCAGGCCGAACTGCGTAATCATCCGGCGGTCGGCGACGCGCCCAGCGTTCGCGTACGTATCGCACCAGGCGATCACATGTATCCCGACCTCGGGGCCGTCGCGCAATATCGCCGCGAAATGTTCGGCCGGGGTCGAGCGGTCATCCTCGTAAGCGAACGACTCGTCGTCGCCCCGCAACACCCGCACGCGGTGCATTCCCTGAATGACGAGATAGATGCTGGAACGCTCCGGAGGCGGGTCGCCCCGGCGCCTGACCTCCTCGGCGATGGTCTTGACGGCGTCGGCGACTTCGCGCTGGCGGCTCAGCACCTTGATCTGGTGCGGGAAATGCTTCTCGATATCCTCGGCGCGCTCGGCCCATTCGCTGTCCGCCAGCGTGAAATCGGCAATGAAGACCTGCGCATCCCCGGGCCGCTGCTGGAGCAGGATACTGGCGACGGACGCAACGCACATGCCCACGCCCTCCGCTTCGTCGCGTGACAGGATGAGGAGATGGCTCCCGCTTTGCCGTAGAAGGCGCACGGCCACGGGATCCTTGATCGCGATCGGATCGCCGAGCAGCAGTTCGACGCTCCGCCGCTCCGGCCAGTCGGCCGCGCCGAGGAGATCCCGCAGCTTCCGGCAATCGACCATATGCGCAAGTTCGTTGCCCTCAAAAACAATGGGCACGCCGACCCTCCTGCCCGAATCGCGCGCGATCCGCCCGACGAGCGCTAGGCACTCGGCGCCGTCCTCCTCGGAAAACCGCGCCACTTGAAACAGGTTGTTTCCCTCGACCAGGCCGCTCGCCGCGTTGTAGATCGCCTCGCCCGGCCGCGACAACAACCGTGCCGCCGGATTGTCGTCCGACAAGATCAGCCGTGAATCGGCCTCGCTGCACTGCATGGCGATGCGCACGGCCATCTGGTCGAGCGTGCTGCGGGAAAGATTGTAGCTGCCCGCCAGCGTCTGCGATCCCAGTATGACGTGAATGCCGAAAGCGCGTCCTTGCCGCACCAGGCGGTCGAGGATCAGCGTGGTCTGACGCGCGACCTGATCGTCCTGCGTGAAGAATTCCTGGAACTCATCGACCAGCAGCAGGACGCGGGGAATCTGCTGCCCTGTCTTCTCCCGGTACTCGGTGATATTGGCCGATCCCGCGCCGCGGAAAAGGTCGCCGCGCCGCTTCAGTTCAACGTCGAGACGCTCGACCACGCTCAGCCCGAATTCGCGCTCGCTCTCGATGGCGATCGCCTCCGCGTGCGGCAGCTTAAAGTCGGCGTAGCACTTGAATTCGACGCCTTTCTTGAAGTCGATCAGGTATAGCCTGATCTCCTCCGGCGGGTAGGTTAACGCCAGTGTGGTGATGATGACATGCATCAGGTTGCTTTTCCCCGAACCGGGCCGGCCCACAATCAGCGCATGATGGCCCATGCCCTCACCCAGCACGAGATATTGCAGCTTGCGCGCGCCCGTCGGGCCGAGGGGCACGCGAATCGATTTTGCAGTCGTCGCTTTCCACCAGTTCCCGTTGCCCAGTTGTGCAAGCGAGAGCAGCTTGCTGTACGGCACTTCTACGCGCATGGCGTCCTTCGCGAGCCCGCCGACCGCGCCGATGACACGCGCCAAGATCGCACGCGGCGCGCCCGCGTCAAGCTGTAGGCGCCAGGATTGGAAGTCCGGGTCCGCCCAGCTTAGTTCGGTCTCAGGCTTGCCGGTGGGGGCCTCAATGACGCTGGATGATCGTCGCAATTCATCGAGGGAAAATCCGTACGGCAGCGGCTTGCCGCTGTCGCATACGACCAGACAATAAACGCCGCAGCGCGCGCCATTCCGCGCGATGCTGATCAGGCGACGGGCCGCCGTGTCGGTGAAGTTGACCGGAAAATCGAACACGACGACGAACCGGTACGGCTCCGCGACTTCCTTGGCGGCCTCGTTGTAGTCATGGATCGATTTGAACTCGGTGCGCAGATACTTCTGGATGACCGTTTCCATGTGCTCGGTCAAATCGCCGAGGCGCTGCTCGATGTGATGCGGCTCGCTCCAGGCACGGCTGGTAACGAGCGACTCTTCGTGGTCGGCCAAGGGCATGAAGGCCGCGACATTGCTTCCGAGCGCGATGGGGTCGATGAATGTGAAGCGCAGCTTCGCGGGCGGGATCGTCGCCAGCAGGCGGGCCAGCGCGGACTGGATGGCCTTCGCCGCGCCGTCCTTCGCGGCCCCCGAGACCTTGAGCAGAAGGGCGCGCCCTTCCGGGAAAGGCGCCAGGGCTGGAACGACGAAGCTCAAATTTGCTGTCAGGCGACGGCCGAGGTCGGCGGTTTCAGCGGTCAGCGTGGCAAAACGGGCCGCGAACGCCGGAGCCGACGAGGGACGCCACTTGTCCCAGTCAGCCGCGTTCCACTCCGCGCATGAAAACCGCGCATCCGCCCAAAGGGATGCAATCTCACGCTGAAGCTCCGCCGCCTGGCCCTGCAAGGACCGGTCGAGTTGGGCGATTTCACTGCGAAATCGCTGCTCCGCCGATTGAAGTTCCGCGTCCGCCCGGGCGGTGGTTTCTCTTGTGTACTGGTCGATGATGGCGAGCGCCTGATACCCGCGCCCTTCGACGTCCGAAGACACGGACCGCAGCCGTGAAACAGGATCGTGGTGAAGCCACCACATGACGCCGCCGCAGACGGCGGCAAAACCGGCGAGGAAACCCAGGAAGTTGCCGGCAAGATTGGCGCCGATCGCGCCCGCAAAAATCGCGACGATCACCATTGCGCAGCCGCCTCCGTCACTGTTGGGACGCCACGCCTGCTTGGGCTTCGAAGCCTTGAGAACTTGATCCTCAACGAGCGATTTCAGGCTGGATATGGCCGCGCGCGCGTCGCGCAGATCCGTTCCGGCTGGCCCCGCCCCGCGATAATCCGGTCGATGGAGCACCGCCACTTCGGCGCCCTGTGCCGTCAGATGCGCGCGTGCATTGCTCAAAAGGTGCTCGGCCTCCTGCCGGGGGGGCGCCGCCAGATTGTTTATAGCCGCTATGTCTGCCTGCCGCTTGTTGCGGGCGTTTTCTATTCGCTGATCGGTTTCCCTAATGATCTCGTGGGCCGCTTCAATTGTTTGTTGGACCCTTTGCCCGAGTTCGCGCGTGCGCGCCGTGAGATTCCACGTCTTGTCGTCTTCCATTGGCTCCGCCGGCGGCGGCCGGCCGGTCGGGCCGGATGACGCGCGGCTCATTGTCTCGAAATGCGCTCTGATCGTCTCTCGCGCGTCAGTCAGCCGTCTCACGACTGAATCCGCCTCAGCGCTCTCGCGCGCGTTGAGTTCGACGCCGACACGGGCATCCGGATGCAGGACCTTCATCTTCTGCTTATAGATCTGGTTCACCGCGTCCGCGTCCAGCGTCGGATCGGTGCCCAGCACTCCAAAAGCCGTCAACACCGGCTCAGGAAAAAGTTCCCCGTGCGCGACCGGAGACTGTGCTCCGGCGAGTAGATCGCGCAGCAAAGACTGCATGGCTCCATCGCCTGCGTCAAACCAGCCCAGGCACTGGGCCAGTCCGGTAAGGTCCTCCGGCGCGAGAACACTGCCCATTTGCCGAACAAGGCCGACACCATCGCGCGCCTCGCCGTCATCTTCGGACAGCAGGCCGGCGCACCATTGCCTTTCATCCTCGGCCAGACGCCAGCGATGGTCGATGAAGAAGAGAATTTCCCGCCTGACCCTCGCGGGATTCTGGCAAAAAGTCGAGTAATGCTGCCCGAGAAGAGCGATGCCGCACAACTCCGTCTCGCGCCGATCATGCGCGGCGTTCATGCTGCCCCCGTTGCTCATGCTTCACGCCCTTTTCCGGCCACGCGGCAGTGCGGGCACTCTTCATGTTTTTCCACGTCGATGGATCTCGTCACCTGCAGCGCATGGTCGAAAATCTCCTGCAGGTCTCCGGCGACCTGGACGTTGGTCGTATTGCAGACCAGCGTGAATTGCTTGATGTCGTCAAGAAGACGCATCGGACGCCTGCCCCTGCCGAGCAGGTCGAGCGCGATCTTGATGCCGATATTCGTCACGAACCCGATATCAACGGCTATGCCGGGCTCGAAGGTCAGTTTGCCCAGGTCCTCTTCCGTCGTATAGACTCTCCGGTTTTGGGAGGGCCTGAAAGACAGGTTGTTGGTCTTTGCGCCGAACGCGCAGTAATAGCAAGGCGTCTCTCCCGGAATGCTCCAGAACAGCTCCCCGGCGAAGGCCCGTTCCCACAAACCGATCGACACGAAGGGCGCCATGTACAGTTGCGAAAGACGGTTCGCGTAGACGTCCGCCTCGCGGTTGTCAGCGCAACCGACGATCACAGTGTCATGGTCGAGCCATGCTTCCCACACGTCCTTGGCGATGCGCTCGATGATGGTGGGTGCCACCCGCACCTTTGCATTTCGATTGATTTCCAGGATGCGGTCCCTGACGGCATCCACTTTCAGCCGCCCCACGTCGCTGATCCCGCACTGATGCCGGCATAGATTGTGGTAGGCGAGCTGATCGTTATCGATCAGGAAAAAGTTTCCCACGCCCGACCTCGCGAGATCCAAAGCCACCTGGCTGCCGACTGAGCCGCAGCCGGAGATTACTGCCCTGGCGTGAAGCAGGGCGCTGGTTTCCAGGATTCCATGGTTACGGGAGAATACATCTTGGACCAGAGCGTAATAATGAAGTTCGCAATCTTGCCCGCTGCAGGTGAAGACGGGTTTGTTGTCAATGTAGCGGCCAATCAGGCCTTCGCCCTCCCCAGCGGCCACAGAGGAAGCGTCAGAGAGCGTGCCGAGCCTCGCGCACGGGCGACCTGTTTCAAGAGGAGACAGCTCCCCGCACGAGGTTACGTTGAACACCCCGGTTTCAGGATGGTGGTAGCCGTAAAGCGGCCCGGTTACGCGGCCGTTGACGATTTCGACAGGAAGGAGGACCTTATACCCACGATCTTTGGCCACAAGAGTGCTTCACCGTCAGTAAAACATCTGCCCAATGACTTCTTCGACAATTCCCTTGCGAAACGCATATGAGTGGGTTCCGTACCTGACGATGCGCTGCTGATCCTCGACCGTAAATAAGAATCTCACGCCTTGTCCAGCGCCCCTAAAGCCAGAAAGCTTCTGCATCGTTAGTAGCACGCCGCGTGGGGACATCTCTAGTTCGTATTCAAAATCCCGCTGCGAGTCGAGATACGCGAGCTCCTCGTCGAGCATTTCCAGAGCCACGTTCGCAACGCCATCAACGACTGCTTGGGGCATCTCCCTCGCATCGACAGCGGTTGTTTGAGTTTGAACGCCAAACAAATCCCTGATCGGATTCACAATGTGTTCCATCAGTGCGGAAGATGCCGGGCGCTTGTCGATGATCTGCAGTTCCTGGACTGGTCTATGTGGCAGATCAGAAGATCCGTTCACCCTGCCAATAAGCGTCCGCTCATCGAGGGTCCGCAGAAGATCGGGCGGGAAATGCTGGTCACCGACAGCGTAGTCGGTCCTCTGGTGGTGAGGTGGCTCGCCGTCAACAAAATAAAAAGTGAAGCGAAACGTCGGGTCGATGTTCACCAATCCCGAGATGATGACTCCGTTGCATTGCTGAATGTATCGGCGGTGCGTTCCGTCGTCCGTCCCCGAGAACCGATCGAAGCTACCTGGATGCCGGTGCCAAAGCCCCAGCAGCCTGAGGGGCGCCGCGTAACGTCGTCGCACCTTGTTGGAAAGGTGATTGACGTAGGCTTGGTCGTACTCAAAATAAGAGTGCTGGAGAACCGCTTTCGGCCCCGGATCAATCGACTCGACGACGAACCACTTGTTTTGCCGACATTCCCCGATCAGCACGCCACCGGTTTCCGTGTCGAGGTGCTGGGAGGTCTCATTCAGGATGTCCGTGTAGGATCGATCGCTGAGATAAATGGCGGGGCTTGAGAACATAGTCCCTCAGAATGCATGCCCCTGAAACTCTTCGTCAGAAACCTCGTCATTCAACCAAAGCTCGAAGACGGATAGCCACTTTACTGCCCAGCTAATTGCAACCGCGGCCGTTGTGACCGTACTACCAGCGCTTGTTCCCGCCCTGACATCCTCTTTTCGCGCCGTGCAAATATAAAGTTCGTTTTCGCTGTCCCGGAGCGTATGCGGTATTCTCTCGCCGTCCGCCACTTCCTCCAGGTCGGGATCGACCGAGTATACCTTCACGGAACCTCCGTAGGTATCATTCGAAGGATGCGAATGGTCGTACACAGCTTGGAGTGTATAGGTTCTCGGATGCCTTCCTATCAGTCCCGGCGTCACTGGACCGACCCAAGACAACCGTCCGTCGGACTCCTTGTCGAGCCGGAACGTGGGAAAGTACCTTCGCATCGCCTCCATCTCGGCGCGATAAAGGTCAGGATCAGCTTCATACCAGTAAAACGAAGCCAGCTTCCCTTCCGGCACGACGATTCCAGTATCCTGGGGGTTGGTCGCCAAATTCCCCTGAGGTGTCACCTTGATCTGCTGGTTGTTCAGCAGCGCTTCCTTAATTTTGCGGCGCTTTTCCTTCAGGGCTTCATTGTCCGTGTTGGGCTCAGAGCCAGAGGCGCACTGCGTCAATGGAATGATTAGTGCCATAGATACACCTCGTTCAAAACAAACGGGATTGTTAAGATTATCACAAGTCGCTTCGGAGCGCACACTCTCTTGCAGCGCTCTCGCCGCTGTTGCGAGAAGTCGCGTGCACGCTGGCCTGGGGCGCAGTCAGTGCGGGTGAGTCCGGTCGCGGGTCGCCCGATCATTTTCAGGTTTCGCATCGGGAATACCTCACTGCTTCCTACCGCTGTGCCAGTCCCACGCGAGACTAACGCCGACCCCGATAAAATACGGGTTCGACGCGTACTGAATTGTGGCTCCCGTTGCCGAAGGGGTTGGGCGTGTCAGCAAGCAGCGCCGGGCCTCCGACGAAGTACACGCTCGGGTTGAACACCTGCCCGGAGCGCACAATCCAGCGAATCCCAGCATAGGGCTGTTGCAGCGCATCCGAAGAAAGCCGCAGCGTCTTGTACGTCTCGAGGGCGTCATAACGGTCCCAGCCCTGCTGAATTTCGACGTTCTCAGTCGAGCGCCGGTAGCCGAGGATGACTGAAAAGCCGGCGTCCAAGCGAATTTCGGCCTCGCCGAAGACGCCGGACGTGCGGGCCGGACGGACGAGTCCCGCATAGTAAACCAGTGCGGCGCCGTAGCCGCGGCTGTTGCCACCCTGAATGTAGTTGAACTCTTGTGTTGAGCCTGAGGATGCTTCCTCGGGCTGCGGTCTCAGCGCGGCGGGAGAGAAAATCACTCCTCCACGGAAGGTCCAAGGTTGATATCCGATTTCTGGCGCCGCAGAGAAGCTGAAGGGCACGTACGATCCTGGCTGGACCGCGTTCGCGGGAACGACGGCGGGATTGCCTGCGCCCGGATCACCGGAATGGATCGGCACCGTGCGAAGCGAGACGGAGATATTGCCAATTTGCGGCAGATAGTCGGGGAAGGACTGGATTTCCACCGGGCGGAGTTCCAGCCCGAAATGAAATCCGTCGTCAGCAGCGAAAGCGAAATGAGCGTTCAGCGACGCTGCGAGACCAACTGTTCGCAGAACCCAGGTGGGCGAAATGTGCATAGCCAACTCCTTCCATCCACGCATTGAGGCGCGGATTTTCAGCGATGACGCTTGAGGGCCGGGTTAATCGGCCACTCAGCGTCTCAATTGGCTATACGTCGTATCGGAGAGATTTTTCGGCCGAAATGAGCAGGTCTGACCGGCGGCTTTGGGCAAAATGTAAAAACCGGCGCGTATCTTCCTCGTTCTGGCACGAGGGCGTGGAGGCCCGAAAACGCTGGCCGACTGACTCGCCATTCCTCGATTTCCGAGGAAGCTGCACCGGCCCGCTAATGCTCTCCACACATATTTCGTCTTCTTCCTCGTCACGCAGAAAGCCAAGCAGCACAGCTATCACTACGTCACGCCGGGCGTTGCAGAGGCCCGCTGGAATTCACCGAGGCGCTCGTAGCGTACAACGCTGCCGGCGCGAGCAATGCATCGGCGCACGGCAGCAGCGCGACGCCAACGAGGAAAGTGTCGCGCGTTTCCCAATAAAACTCGCCCCAGCGACAGACTTCCGGCAACAAGCTCGGACGTAGTCGTAGAAAACCGGCTTATGTCAATCGCGACAAGAGAGGCAACTGCGAGTGTGGATCTCATAAAGTTCCTTTCTTTGCACTCGCGAGCCTGAACCGGGGAAGCCGAAGCGAAACACGCTTCGGCCATGCACGCATATGCGACCCGGGTCCCGTTTTCGGAACAAAGCGGCAGAAAGTTGAATCAGAAACGTTTTACGATGCCTGCAACGAACGGATGTACTGCCTTAACCCCCGATAGTCCACGGTCGCATGGATCGAGCGGAAGCCGGGCCCATAAACAGGATCGGGATTCTTCTCCATCCGCTGCTCCAAAACGGCGTAGTGCAGTCCACGCTGCGACTTCACTTACTATGGCTGACAACATCAGCCAAGCCCTCCTCCGCAACGTGCGTCTGGCGTACTAGATGGATCGCGGTCCACACATGCACGCATTCACGGGCCACCACAGAGCGAAATTAGCGGTTCGGGTATTCCACGAAACCGAAACCGTGACCTTAGTAATCATGGCCAAACTCCGCCAGCCACGCGCGCCGCAGCGGCAGTCGAAATAGCTGTAACTATCACTGGACCAACACAGCTCTCTGGGTGGACCCACTTTTACTCATCCCCGGAATCCTCGGCCGCGAAACTGATTGAGGCGGTGGCGACCCAATTGACCACCGTGGACCATTGTTGCCGAGGCCAAGGCTGACAGGGACACATCGCTGTCTTTGAATCCGTAGCCGCCTTACCCCCTTGAGATGTATCCGGTAGACATCAGGGGTCGCGCCTCCAGCCGCCCGGCAACGCCCTTCCGCCGTCATTGATCCACGCGATCAGGCGGCCTTCGTCCACGCGAATCTGTCTCCCGAGCCGTACAACTGGAAGGATGCCACCGCGGGCCAGTTCGTAAACCCTCGGGAGCGATAGGTCGAGTCTCTTGGCTACCTCTTTTACGTTAAGAAGCCGTAGACGAGTGCTGCCTTCAGACGAAAATGAACTGGCGCCGGGAGAGGACATACCAGATTTATAACCCGCGTTGAACAATCTCATCAAACGAACTTCGCGACGGCCCGGGGTTAGACCAGATGCGGCAAATACGGCCGTGCCGGGCTGTGTGCGGGTAGTGTGCGAACTCCGCCGAAATCGTCGGATCTGATCAAAACTCAGCTAGGGCACCGGACGCTGCAAGTCCAATGTCTGCATAACTCTGGGTAACTCCGGCAGACTGCCAATAACTGATGTAAAATGAATGGTTTGGACTTAAAATCCGTTCTTCCGCAAGGAGGGTGCGGGTTCAAGTCCCGCCCTGGGCACCAGTTCAACAGTTTCACTGATTCGACGTTCGGACACGATGGTGCAACGGTCGAAGCAATATTTGTCCTCCGCATGATTCTGTTCAATCCTGCCGGATTTCTGCAAGCCACCGACCCGGTTTTCGCATAACCTTGCATTGTCCACGAACATCAGGAGGCGCGAAATGGGCGGTTATCACACGGTTTTCGGCTCGCTCGATCATTATGAAAAGGGCGGCGTCCAGGTCATCGACGCCGATCCCAAGCACTACTGCTTTTCCAATTGCTTCGAAGTGGCGTCCAAATCGAAACCGTATGAAAAAGTCGCAGTGGGCAAGAATCTGAAGTACGTTATCGAAGCCATCCGCGCGGAGGGCGATTCGCCGTGGTATTCCAACGCGCATGACGAAGCCGTACTGGTGATGGATGGCGAAATCGAGGTTCACTTGCTGCAGCCTGACGAGCCGCTCGTGCCCGAAGGCAAGGAAGGCTCGGTGCAGCTCGACGCCGAACCCAAAGGAACAAAGATGGGATGGGTGAAGGCCCGCCGCGGCCACATGACCCTGCTGCCGAAAGGGGCGGCTTATCAGTTCCGCAGCGCCAAACCCGGCGTGATGCTGCAGCAGACCATCCTCGGCGATTTCACGATCCAGCGCTGGAACGAAATCTGCCAGACCCAAGGCTAGAAGTTGGGCCGGCATTCACAGGGAGAAACCGCATGGCCACGCAAACAATGTCCCCATCGAAGGCGGCGATCATCGCCAATCCCGTTGCCAATCCGCTTGGCTATCAGACGTTCGCGATCGGCAGTTTTCGTTTCGAACGCGACCAGTATTTCGCCCACATCCACTATCCCGGCAATCAGCACATCATGCCGGTCGACGCCTTCCTGCGCGCGCTGATGCGCGATGTCGGCTGGGGCTTTTTCTATGGCACGGTGAATTTCGATCACGTCTTCGGCACATTGAACCACTACGGCACGGTCGAGATGTTCATCGGCATGTTCAACGACGCCTTCCGCAAGGCGCATCGCGATTTCGTCGAAAACTTCGATTCGCCCGACCTTAGGAAGGTCTTCGAGGCCATGCTGGACGATTGGACCAACGAGGGCTTCGATCCCTACGCCGCGCCGGATGAAACGGGCCTTGCCTATGGGCGCAAACACGGCAGCAACACAAAAGCGCTCAAGCGGCAGCGGATGGTGGCGACCAGGATGGTTGGGCTGCCCGGCGATCTCGGGTACCGCACCGATATCGACGGCTACCCGGTCAACCGCCAGTTCACGGATGTGCCGCAGGATCTGCCGGAGATTCACGCGGCGCCCGGTTTTGAAGGCCAGGTGCATGCGTTCAACATGTTCGCGTATGTTTCGCGGTCGGACGTGACGTGGAATCCTTCGGTGGTTTCCTGCGTGCATGACAGCCAGTTCTGCGCCACCACCGAGGAGCATGCGCTTCCGATCATGCACGGCAACGATCGCGTGGAGTGGTTTATTCAGGCCACCGACGAGATCATCTGGGATGTGGACGACAAGAACACCGGCGCGCCGCGCGCGAAGGTCACCATGAAGGCGGGCGATGTGGCCGCCATGCCCGCCGATATTCGCCATAAGGGTTATTCGCCCAAGCGCTCGATGCTCATCGTGTGGGAGAACAACGACGCCGCGCTTCCGCGGATGTACAGCAGAGGGGAACTGAAACCTCACCCGGTCGAATTCTGAAACCGCTTGCTTACGCGCGCGGCTCAGTAAAATTGGACGCGCGGCTCGCGGCCCAGTAAGAGCGTTGCCGAGACGCGACTGAAGTCGCGTGTCCAATGTGAACTTAGCAGAGCGCGGCCATCAGTGCGCCGCGGGCCGTGGAGTTGAGCGGGTCGGGAGAGAGGCGCACCTCCGACAACCTGACCGGCAATTCATGACTCCGGAGGACCTTCGTGAATTGATCGAGGAAACCCTGCGGTACGGCTGTTCCTCCGCTCAATACCAGCGGAATCGCCTGGTCGAAACTGGGGCGGCGTTCGGCCGATGAAATTTGCCTGCGCAGCGTCTGCACAAGGTTCACCAGCACTTCCTGGTAGTAAACATTCAGCGCATCGTGCACCCTGTCGCCGGTAAACCCGTTCAGGTGGAACGATTTTTCCTTCTCGAGCCGCATGCGGATGGCCAGATCGCCCGTCACGAGCGCGGCCTGGTTGTCGATGAAATCGCCGGCCTTGGACACACTGAAGGAGATCACGGGAACAGAAAGCACCGCCAGGCAGACGTTGCACAAACCACTACCGCAGGAGATGCCGATGCCGCTGAAATTGGTCTCGGCAAGTTCGCCGAAGACCACGGCCAATCCTTCGGTAATGGGCGTGGCGACGTAACCCAGATCCGTCAGAATTTGTCCGACGGCGGCCTGATGGTAAGCGATCGAGTTGTCGCTGCCTTCCACCGGCGCCGGCACGCTGAAGAAAACCTTCTGCTTCGCGCTTGCGCCCGTTCCGATCAGTTTGGCGACGATGCTCCGCACTACCGGCAGACTGTGCGGCTCGCGCGGATTCAGTACGCCGTTCGCCATCGGCCGCCGCGTCTCGACATGGAAGACCTCGGCGAATTTCGCGGCATCGTCGCCGGCCACCACGATTTCCCCGTGCCGGACCTCGTGGAAAACGTTGTCGCGCCGCAACATACTTTCCGCCAGAGCCGAATACGGCAATGTGATAAATGCGTTGAGCTGCGATTCGTACTGATATTTTTTGTCGATGAAGCGCGCCGCTACGATACGGCTGGTCCCGACGTCGAGACCCAGCGGCTGCGCGTAATCCTGATCGGCTTTGTTCATTTACATGGCTCCTTGATTAACTGATT